>NZ_JBSGZI010000066.1:0-44190 GCF_053610945.1 Streptomyces sp. NPDC054849 | reverse complement strand
CACCGGAATCCGGTGGGGGCCGCCCTTTCTGCGTACGGGATCTACTCGGAGACGCCCAGTCGCTCGAGGATGAGCTCCTTGACGCGCGCCGCGTCGGCCTGGCCGCGGGTGGTCTTCATGACCGCGCCGACCAGGGCGCCGACGGCGGCGATCTTGCCGCCGCGGATCTTGTCCGCGATGGCCGCGTTGCCGGCGATGGCCTCGTCCACGGCCGCGCCCAGCGCGCCCTCGTCCGAGACGACCTTCAGGCCGCGCTTCTCGACGACCTCGTCCGGGGTGCCCTCGCCGGCGAGGACGCCTTCGAGGACCTTGCGGGCCAGCTTGTCGTTGAGCGAGCCGTCGGCGACCAGGGCCGCGACCCGGGCCACCTGCGCCGGGGTGATGGGCAGCTCGTCGACGACGACGCCCTGCTCGTTGGCGTTGCGGGCCAGCTCGCCCATCCACCACTTGCGCGCGGCGGCCGCGTCGGCACCCGCCTCGATCGTGGCGACGATGGAGTCCACCGCGCCCGCGTTGAGGATGGACTGCATGTCGTGCTCGGTGACGCCCCACTCCTCACGGAGCCGGTTGCGGCGCACGCGCGGCATCTCGGGCAGCGCCCCGCGCAGTTCCTCGACCCACTCACGGGCCGGGGCCACGGGGACCAGGTCGGGCTCCGGGAAGTACCGGTAGTCCTCGGCGTTGTCCTTGATGCGGCCGGCCGTGGTGGAGCCGTCCTCCTCGTGGAAGTGCCGGGTCTCCTGCACGATCGAGCCGCCGGAGGTCAGCACGGCCGCGTGCCGCTGGATCTCGAAGCGCGCGGCGCGCTCGACGGAGCGCAGCGAGTTGACGTTCTTGGTCTCGCTGCGGGTGCCGAACTCGGACTCGGGGGTGGGGCGCAGCGACAGGTTCACGTCGCAGCGCATCTGGCCCTTGTCCATGCGGGCCTCGGAGACGCCGAGCGCCTTGATGACCTCGCGCAGCTCGGCGACGTACGCCTTGGCGACCTCGGGGGCCCGCTCGCCCGCGCCCTCGATGGGCTTGGTGACGATCTCGATGAGCGGGATGCCGGCGCGGTTGTAGTCCAGCAGGGAGTGGGACGCGCCGTGGATACGGCCGGTGGCGCCGCCGACGTGCAGCGACTTGCCGGTGTCCTCCTCCATGTGGGCGCGCTCGATCTCCACGCGGAAGATCTCGCCGTCCTCCAGCTGGACGTCCAGGAAGCCGTTGAAGGCGATGGGCTCGTCGTACTGGGAGGTCTGGAAGTTCTTCGGCATGTCCGGATAGAAGTAGTTCTTCCGGGCGAAGCGGCACCACTCGGCGATCTCGCAGTTCAGCGCGAGGCCGATCTTGACGGCGGACTCGATGCCGATCGCGTTGACGACCGGGAGCGAGCCGGGCAGGCCGAGGCAGGTGGGGCACGTCTGCGAGTTGGGCTCGGCACCCAGCTCCGTGGAGCAGCCGCAGAACATCTTCGTCTTGGTGCCGAGCTCGACATGGACCTCAAGGCCCATGACGGGGTCGAACGAGGCGAGAGCGTCCTCGTACGACAGCAGTTCGGTGAAGGTCACGGTGAAACTTTCCCTCTCAGCCCAGCAGGACGTCGTCGTCGCCCAGGCGCTTCAGCTCGCGGTACAGGATCGCGAGGCCGGTGACGATGGCGGCGGCGGACACGGCGGCGTCGACCAGCTTCAGCATGTCGTTCTCGGTGCGGGCCTTCTTGACCTGCTTGATCACGCTGATGGCGCCGAAGGCGGTGGTGCCGATCGACAGGTAGGTGCCGGTCTTGGACTTCTTGAAGCCCTTGGCCTTGGACAGTGCACTGGTACTCACAGCGACGGTGCCTCCTCGAGCAGCGGGTGACCCCAGCGGGCGAGGAAGGCGGCCTCGACGGCCGCGCCGACCTTGTAGAGCCGGTCGTCCTTCATCGCGGGGGCGATGATCTGCAGCCCGACCGGGAGACCGTCCTCGGGCGCCAGGCCGCAGGGGAGCGACATGGCGGAGTTGCCGGCCAGGTTGGTCGGGATGGTGCACAGGTCCGCGAGGTACATCGCCAGCGGGTCGTCGGTGCGCTCACCGATCGGGAAGGCGGTGGTCGGGGTCGTCGGGGAGACGATCACGTCGACCTGCTCGAAGGACTTCTCGAAGTCCCTCGTGATGAGCGTGCGGACCTTCTGGGCGGAGCCGTAGTACGCGTCGTAGTAGCCGGAGCTGAGCGCGTACGTGCCGAGGATGATGCGGCGCTTGACCTCGTCGCCGAAGCCGGCTTCGCGGGTCAGGGCAGTGACGTCCTCGGCGGACTTGGTGCCGTCGTCGCCGACGCGCAGGCCGTAGCGCATGGCGTCGAACCGGGCCAGGTTCGAGGAGCACTCGGACGGCGCGATCAGGTAGTACGCGGCCATCGCGAGGTCGAAGGACGGGCAGTCCAGTTCGACGATCTCGGCGCCGAGCTCCTTGAGAAGCTCCACCGACTCGTTGAAGCGCTGGACGACACCGGCCTGGTAGCCCTCGCCCGCGAACTGCTTGACCACGCCGACGCGCATGCCGGCGACCGAGCCGTTGCGGGCGGCCTCGACGACCGGCGGGACCGGGGCGTCGATGGAGGTGGAGTCGAGCGGGTCGTGGCCGGCGATCACCTCGTGCAGGAGCGCGGCGTCCAGGACCGTACGGGCGCAGGGCCCGCCCTGGTCGAGGGAGGACGAGAACGCGACCATGCCGTAGCGGGAGACGCCGCCGTACGTGGGCTTCACGCCGACCGTGCCGGTGACGGCGGCGGGCTGGCGGATGGAGCCGCCGGTGTCCGTGCCGATGGCCAGCGGGGCCTGGAAGGCGGCGAGGGCCGCCGCGGAACCGCCGCCGGAGCCGCCGGGGATCCGGGTGAGGTCCCAGGGGTTGCCGGTGGGGCCGTAGGCGCTGTTCTCGGTGGAGGACCCCATGGCGAACTCGTCCATGTTGGTCTTGCCGAGGATGACGACGCCGGCTTCCTTGAGCTTGCGCGTCAGGGTGGCGTCGTACGGCGGGATCCAGCCTTCGAGGATCTTCGACCCGACGGTGGTCGGAACCCCGACGGTGGTGAAGATGTCCTTGAGGGCGAGGGGCACGCCGGCCAGCGGGCCGAGCTTCTCTCCGGCCTCGCGCTTCGCGTCGACGGCGCGGGCCTGGGCGAGCGCACCTTCACGGTCCACGTACAGGAAGGCGTTGACCTTCTCGTCGGTGGCCTCGATGCGGGCCAGGTGGGCCTCGGTCACCTCGACGGCCGTGAGCTCGCCGGAGGCGATCTTCTCGGCGGTCTCGGCGGCCGTGAGCTTGATGATGTCGACCATGGCTGTTAGTCCTCCCCCAGGATCTGCGGCACCTTGAAACGCTGCTGCTCCTGGGCGGGAGCACCGGAGAGCGCCTGCTCGGGGGTGAGCGACGGACGGACCTCGTCCGCGCGCATGACGTTCGTCAGCGGCAGCGGGTGGGAGGTCGGCGGGACGTCTTGGTCGGCGACCTCGGAAACGCGGGCGACCGCGCCGATGATGTCGCCGAGCTGTCCGGCGAAGTGATCCAGCTCGTTGCTGGACAGCTCAAGGCGCGCCAGCCGAGCGAGGTGGACGACCTCCTCGCGCGTAATGCCAGGCATGCAGCGATCCTCTGGGGGTGGGCGGATGTTTCGTTTCGGACCCAATCCTATGGGGCCCGGCCCCCGGCCTGCGAAACGGTTTGGCTCGGGCCGCTGTGCGCTGCCTCCCGGGCACCGCCCGGACCAGACGCCGGCGAGGCTGAATCTCCGCCTCGCCGGCGTTTGAGGCGCCGGGTCTGGGGCGCAGCCCCAGCGGCAGCGCCGCAGGATCAGACCGCGTCGGCCTCTGCGGCGGCCAGTTCGGCCGTGATGTCCGCCGGGCGGCGCCAGCCGCGTTCGCCGCGGGCCAGCAGCCAGGCGGTGGCCTCCTGCGGCGGCATCGCGGCGGCGACCAGCCAGCCCTGTACGGCGTCGCAGCCCAGGTCCCGCAGCCGCTCCCACGTCTCGTCGTCCTCCACGCCCTCCGCCACGACCAGCAGGCCCAGCGAGTGGGCGAGGTCCACCGTGCAGCGGACGATCTCCGCGTCCTGGGCGTCGACCGCCAGCCGGCCCACGAACGACCGGTCGATCTTGAGCTCGCTGACCGGCAGGCGGCGCAGGTGGACGAGCGAGGAGTAGCCGGTGCCGAAGTCGTCGAGGGACATCTTCACGCCGTGGCCCGTGAGTCCGGCCATGGTGTCCGCCGCCCGCTGCGGGTCCTCCAGCAGGACGTGTTCCGTTATCTCCAGCTGCAGCCCGCTCGCCGGTACTCCGTGGCGGGCCAGTCGCGCGGCGACCGCGCCCGCGAAGCCGGGGGTGTGGACGTCGCGCGGTGAGACGTTGACGGCGACCGGGACCTTCAGACCCTGTGCCCGCCACCGCGCCACCTGGGCGAGGGCGGTCTCCAGCACGTACTCCGTCAGGTGCGGCATCAGTCCGGAGGTCTCGGCGATCGCGATGAATTCGTCCGGGGACACCCGCCCGCGTTCCGGGTGCACCCATCTCACCAGGGCTTCGAGCCCGGCCACCTGGCCGTCGAAGCGGACCTTCGGCTGGTAGTGGAGTTCCACTTCCCCGGCGTCCAGGGCCCGGCGGAGGTCGCCGAGGAGACCCAGGCGGTCGGGGGTGTTGCTGTCCCGCTTGGACTCGTACACCTCCACACCCGTACGGTCGCGCTTCGCCTGGTACATCGCCACGTCCGCGCGCCGCAGCAGTCCCTCCGCGTCGAGCGCATGGTCGGGGAAGACGGCGAGGCCGGCGCTGGCCTCCAGGACGAGCGTGAGTCCGTCCAGGTCGAGGGGGGAGCTGAGCTCCGCGACCAGGTGACGGGCGATGCGCTGGGCGCTGGTGGTGGAGTCGGCGACGGGGAGCAGGACGGCGAACTCGTCGCCGCCGAGCCGGGCGGCCTCGGCGTCCTCGGGCAGGGCCTGCCGCAGCCGGTCTGCGATCTGGAGGAGCAGCCGGTCGCCCGCCAGATGGCCCAGGGTGTCGTTGACCGCGCGGAAGCGGTCCAGGTCGATCAGCACAAGAGCTGCCCGGGTGCCCAGACGTTCAGCCTCGTCCAGGGCGGACCAGGCCCGCTCCAGCAGCCACTGCCGGTTCGGCAGCCCGGTCAGGGGATCGCGCAGCTGCTCCTCGGCGCGCGCCCGGGCGATCCACAGCGTGGAGTCCAGTGCGATCAGGGGTACGGCGAACAGCGGGAGCAGGACCGGCTGCGTGGCCGCGACGACGCAGATGAGGGGGGCGATGCCGAGCAGCGCCACGGCCACTAACGCCTGTCGGAGCAGGGCGGTGCGTGCGACGGTGGGCAGGCCGCTGCCGCGCCGGGCCAGCGCGATCCAGAGCAGGACGCGGGTGACGAGCAGGTAGGCGACGGCGACGAGGACGACTTCGGGGACCGCTTCCAGTCCCCAGCTGCTGGGCAGCCAGGGGGTCTCGACGGTGGGCGTCACCCCGAAGGCGCCGAGGACGAGGGCCCCCGCGCCGATGCCGAGGATGTCCACGGAGCCGTGCAGCAGCCCCTGCCGCCAGCGGTGCCAGCGCGCGGCCCCGACCAGGGAGACCACGGCCAGGGAGACCAGTCCCGCGGGCACCCATCCGTAGAGGAGGAGCACGCCGAGGGTGAGCGCGGCGCCCGATCCGGTGCCGCCCCACCAGCGGTCGCGGCCCAGTGCGACCAGGTGGCCGACGATGATGCCGGTGAGGAGGGCCAGCGCCCAGCCGACCGGCCCGCCGGGGAACAGCGCATGACGGTCGTTCAGCGCGGACACGATGCCGGCGCCGAGCACCACGACCGCGAGGCCCACGACGAGGAAGGGCAGCACTCCGCGCCGTTCCTGACCACCCGTGCCGGTGTCGATCGGTCGGGTCTCCGGTGTCCTGCCTCCCAGGACACCGAGCCTGCCCGCCCGCATGGACGGGAGTTCCCCGCCGAATTCAGGTGACGGGTCGGCGCTTTCGGTGGGTTTCATGCCCGTACCTCTCACAGCCGGCGATGCCGATGTCACGCGATGGCCCCGATGCCGTGCCACCACGGCCGACATCGCATGCTGCGGCCGCGCACGACAGGCGCACCCCTCAACAGTAGGACCCGGGAGGCTCCCAGGGGCAGCGGTCGGCAGTGGTTGCCCGAATGCGACCCGGCCATCCTCATCAGTACGGTATCCGCCGAACGGGTGAGTTTGGACCAGAGCCCCCCGTCACCCATCCGATGATCCGACAGGTCACCGCCCTGCGACCAGCCTTGTACCGGCCGTTTACCACCGTCCGCCACGCCTGGCGTGCGCCCGCCCGTACGGCCGCACGCCACGCATCCGTTCGCCTTCGTTGCTCCCCTTCGGCGATTCGCCTTCCGGTCCTCCTCGGTATTACTCCCCTTCGCCTCCGCCGTCCACCGCGAGCGCGACTTCCCGGGCCGCGTCCGGGCCCTGCTCCAGCAGCACCGCGAAACCGGCGTCGTCGAGGATGGACAGCTTCAACTGCACGGCCTTGTCGTACTTCGAGCCCGGGTTGTCGCCGACCACGACGAACGAGGTCTTCTTGGACACGGATCCGGTCACCTTGGCGCCGCGTCTCTGCAGGGCCTCCTTGGCCCCGTCCCGCGTGTGGCTCTGCAAAGTGCCGGTGACGACGACGGTCAGCCCCTCCAGCGGCCGCGGTCCCTCCTCCTCGCCGGAACCTTCCTCCTCCATCCGCACCCCGGCCTCCCGCCACTTGCGCAGGATCTCCTGGTGCCAGTCGACGGCGAACCACTCCTTGAGCGAGGCGGCGATGATCGCGCCGACGCCGTCGGTGGCGGTCAGCTCCTCCTCGCTGGCCTGCTCGATGCGCTCGATCGACCGGAACTCGCGGGCGAGGGCCTCAGCGGCGACCGGTCCGACGTGACGGATCGACAGGCCGTTGATGACGCGGGCGAGCGGGCGCTCCTTGGCGGCCGCGATGTTCTCCAGCATCGCCAGGGCGTTCTTCTTCGGCTCGCCCTTCTGGTTGGCGAAGACCGTGACGATCTTCTCCTCGCCCGTCTTCGGGTCCCGCTTGGGCAGCCCGCTGTCCGGGTCCAGGACGTACGCCTTGATGGGCAGCAGCTGCTCGATGGTCAGGCCGAAGAGGTCTCCCTCGTCGAGCAGCGGCGGCTGGGCCGGCTCCAGCGGCCCGGTCAGCGCGGCCGCCGCCACCATGCCGAAGTTCTCGATGTCCAGGGACTGCCGGCCCGCCAGGTAGAAGAGCCGTTCGCGCAACTGCGCGGGACAGGTTTGGGCGTTGGGGCACCGGACGTCGATGTCCCCCTCCTTCATGGGCCGCAGCGCCGTCCCGCACGCGGGGCACTCGGCTGGCATCTCGAACTCCCGCTCGGTGCCGTCCCGCAGGTCGACCACCGGCCCGAGGATCTCGGGGATGACGTCACCGGCCTTGCGCAGGACCACGGTGTCCCCGATGAGCACGCCCTTGGCCTTGACGACCTCCTGGTTGTGCAGGGTCGCGAACTCGACCTCGGAGCCTGCCACCGTCACCGGCTCCACCTGCGCGTACGGGGTCACGCGCCCGGTGCGCCCGACGCCGACCTTGATGTCGATCAGCTTGGTGTTGACCTCCTCGGGCGCGTACTTCCAGGCGATGGCCCAGCGCGGGGCGCGGGCGGTGGAGCCGAGGCGGCCCTGGAGGGCGATCTCGTCGAGCTTGACGACCACGCCGTCGATCTCGTGCTCCACCGAGTGCCGGTTCTCGCCGAAGCGGGTGATGAACTCCCTTACCTCCGCGAGCGAGGAGAGCACCGCGTTGTGCCGGGCGGTGGGCAGACCCCACTCCTGCAGCAGCTCGTACGCCTGCGACTGGCGCTCGATCTCGAAGCCCTCGCGGGCGCCGATGCCGTGCACGACCATGTGCAGCGGACGGCTCGCGGTGACCTTGGGGTCCTTCTGCCGCAGCGAACCGGCGGCGGCGTTGCGCGGGTTGGCGAAGGGCTTGCCCTCCGCCGCCACGAGCCGGGCGTTGAGCTCCTCGAACTTCTCCATCGGGAAGTAGACCTCGCCACGGATCTCGACGAGCGCCGGGATCCGGTCGCCCTTCAGCCGGTCCGGGATCTCGGCGATGGTGCGGACGTTGGGCGTGATGTCCTCACCGGTGCGGCCGTCGCCGCGGGTGGCGGCGCGGGTGAGACGGCCGTTCTCGTAGGTGAGGTTGACGGCGAGGCCGTCCACCTTCAGCTCGCACAGGTAGTGGTAGTCCTTGGTGTTCACGTCCCGGGCCACCCGCTCGGCCCAGGCGTCCAGTTCCTCGTCGTCGAAGGCGTTGTCGAGGGAGAGCATGCGCTCCCGGTGCTCGACGGACGCGAAGTCCGTCTCATACGCCCCGGCCACCTTCTGGGTGGGCGAGTCGGGCGTGCGCAGCTCCGGGTACTGCTCCTCCAGCGCCTCCAGCGAGCGCAGCAGCGTGTCGAACTCGGCGTCGCTGACGACCGGCTGGTCGTTCACGTAGTACCGGAAGCGGTGCTCCTCGACCTGCTCGGCCAGCAACTGGTGCTGCTCGCGCACCGCCGTCGGTACTGCCGTGCCCTGCTGTTCGGCTGCCATGCCGTGTCCTCCCGTGGCCCGTCTCAACCGTCACTCAGGGTTGTCGGCGAGCGACCTCGCCGCCCTGACGCAATGCGCCTGCACCGCCCGGGCGTAGGCGGGCGACGCACCCGCCAGACCGCACGACGGGGTGACCACGACGGACTCCGCCAGAGTCCCCGGGGCCAGCCCCAGCCTGCGCCAAAGCTTCCTGACACCCATGACGCTACCGGCAGGGTCCGACAACGGGGCGTCGGTGCCCGGCACCACTCCGGCGAAGAGTTTGGCACCGCCTTCGACGGCCTCGCCGATGGCGTCGTCCTCGCGCTCGGTGAGCAAGGAGAAATCGAACGACACGCCCGTGGCGCCGGCCCGCCGCAGCAGGCCGAAGGGGACCTCGGGCGCGCAGGAGTGCACGACGACCTCCCCGTCGTGGACGGCGAACAGGTCGCGCAGCGCACCCTCGACCACCTGCCGGTCGACCGCGCGGTAGGTGCGGTAGCCGCTCGCGGAGCGGACCCGGCCGAGCAGGACCGCCGTCAGGGACGGCTCGTCGACCTGCAGCACGACGTCGGCGCCGGGGATGCGCCTGCGCACGTCGGCGAGGTGCTCGCGCAGTCCCTCGGCCAGCGATCCGGCGAGGTCCCGGCAGGCCCCCGCGTCCTGCAGCATGGCCTCGCCGCCGTGCATCTCCAGGGCGGAGGCCAGGGTCCACGGGCCGACGGCCTGGATCTTGAGCTTCCCCGTGTACCCCTGGGTGAACTCCTCCAGCGCGTCGAGGTCCTCCCCGAGCCAGGACCGGGCCCGCTTCGAGTCCCGCCCCGGGCGGTCGCTGATCCGCCAGCCGCTGGGCTCGACGTGGGCGTACATGTCGACGAGCAGTCCGAGGGACCGGCCGATCATGTCGGCGCCGGGTCCCCGGGCGGGCAGCTCGGCGAGGTACGGGAACTCCTCGAAGGACCCGGTGACGGTCTTCGCGGCCTCGCGGGCGTCGCCGCCGGGCAGCGAACCCACGCCGGTGGCGCCGGCGGTCATCGGCCCGGCCTGACGCTCAGGTCGTTGACCTCGGCGTCGCGGGGCAGGTCGACGGCCATGACGATGGTGGTCGCCACCGACTCGGGGTCGATCCAGTCGGCGGGGTCGTACTCCTTGCCCTCCTGGGAGTGCACCTTGGCCTGCATGGGGCTGGCGGTCCGGCCCGGGTAGACGGAGGTGACGCGGATGCCGTGGGCCCGCTCCTCCGCGCGCAGCGAGTCGGCGAGGGCCTTCAGCCCGTGCTTGGAGGCGGCGTACGCGCTCCAGTCGGCGTGGGCGGTGAGGCCGGCGCCGGAGTTCACGAAGACGATGGTGGCCTTGGAGGCGCGCAGGGTCGGCAGCAGCAGCCGGGTGACCTCGGCGGGGGCGATCAGGTTCACGTTGAGCTGCTGGTGCCAGGTCTTGGGCCGCAGCTCCCCCACCGGTCCGAGGTCCACGATCCCGGCGATGTGCAGCAGGGAGTCGATGCGCTCCGGGACGGCCTGCTTGGAGAAGGCCCACGAGAGCCGGTCGGGATCGGCGAGGTCGCCCACGAGGGCCGCGGAGCCCGGGTAGCGGTCGACGAGCTGGCGGGCGCGGCCGGCGTCCCGGGCGAGGAGGACGAGGTCGTCGCCGCGGGCGTGCAGCCGGGCCGCGACGGCGGCGCCGATGCCGGATCCGGCACCGGTGATCAGGTGAGTAGCCATAGCGCCCATGCTCGCACCCCACCGGTGCCCGTCAGCCCCCGGTGGCCGAGCGGTACGCCCCCTCGATCGCCGCGCGGGCGGCCGGGCCCTGCCGTGAGACGGGGCCCCGCTGGTCCAGGCCGGCCAGACAGGGGAGCCCGTCCTGGTCGTGGCGGACCGGCGTCCAGTGCCGCAGTGCCGCGTCCCGTACGTCGGTCAGCGCGGCGGCGTCGTCCGGTTCGGTCGGGTCGAAGCGGCCGCCGGAGGCCGTGCGGTGCTCGGCCCAGCGGTCCTCCCAGAACTCCACGGTCCAGCCGGGCCAGCGAGCGGCCGCGGTGTCGTGGTGGATCTGGTGGCTGGTGAGCCACCAGCCGACCCGGCGCCGCTCCGTGTCGACGTGCAGGCCCGCCACGGCGAGCTCGTGGTACGCCCCGTGGTCGGTGGCCGCGGCCAGCCAGTCGAGCAGGGCCGGGCCGTACATCACCGGGTGGTCGAAGGCGTAGCAGACCGGGTGGCAGCGGTCCGGGCCGTCCAGGGTCACCACGGTGACCTCGAGGTCGTCCCGGACCGACAGCCCGGCGGCGTCCGTCTCGAACAAGTCGCTTTCCCACACGCGTTTGTCCCGGTCGGGCTCGTCCGCCGGGTCGAGGCCGGCGTAGGCGCGCAGGCCGGTCCGACCGCCGTAGGCCCAGCGCACGTCCCAGCCGGGCCAGGCGGCGCGCAGGAGGGCGAGGGTGGCTCGGCGGGTGCGCATCTCGACGGAGGGGCCCTCCAGGGCGAAGAACAGCAGGACCTTGCGTGCGGGGTCCACGAGGACGCCCGCCTGGACGTCGTCGTCTCCTTCGCCGGTCCCGGACAAGGGCTGCCCGTACCCGGAGGCGCGGCCCATCAGCACCATCATGGTGTCCGGGCCGGCCAGCAGGTCGAGGTCCAGGCCGGCGGCGCCCCAGTCGTCCGTGATGGCGCGGTACCCGTCCGGCCCGCCGAGGACGTAGACGGCGGGGTTCATCAGAGCCCCGCCGCCTCGCGCAGGGCGGCGGCCGTCTTCGTGGCGTCGTATCCGGCGGGGACGCCCTCGACGAGGATGACCTCGCCGGCGATGTGGTCGGTGCGCAGCGGGAGGATGGCCTGGTAGGCGGGCGAGGCGTACCAGGCGCGGGCCTGCTCGACGTCCGGGAAGCCGATCATGACGACTGTGCCGGGGAAGGGGCCCTCCAGGACCTCGACCTCCGCGCCGTGGACGAGGAACCGGCCGCCGAAGGGTGTCATGGTCGACTGGATCTCCTCGATGTAGCGGAGGATGTCCTCGTTCATCGTCTGGGGCCGTATGTGGGCGATGGCGTACGCGGTCATGGCGGTCTCCCCTGCCGACCGGCCCGCCGGTGCGGGCCGTTGATCCGATGGTGTCAGGGCGCGGCAGCGGCGGCGATTACTCCGGAGGTCATGCCGAGGCGGGCTGGAAGGTGCGCCGGTAGGCGATCGGGGAGATGCCGAGGGCCGCACGCATGTGCTGGCGCAGGGAGTTGGCCGAGCCGAAACCGGACCGGTGGGCGACGAGGTCGACCGGCAGGTCGCTGTCCTCCAGCAAGTGGCGTGCCACTTCGAGGCGTTGGGCGGTGAGCCACTGCACCGGGGTCATCCCGACCTCATCGCGGAACCGCCGGGTGAAGGTGCGCAGGCTCATCCGGGCGTGGGCGGCGAGTTCGGCGAGGGTGACCGGCTCGGCGAGGCGCTCCAGGGCCCAGGCCCGGGTGGCGGTGGTGGTGGCGACGGTGGGCTCGGGGACGGGCCGGTCGATGTACTGGGCTTGTCCGCCGTCGCGCCAGGGCGGTACGACGCACAGCCGCGCGGCACGGTTGGCGACGGCGGATCCGTGGTCGTGGCGGATCATGTAGAGGCAGAGGTCGACGCCGGCTGCCACGCCCGCGGAGGTGAGGATGTCGCCGTCGTCGACGAAGAGGACCTCCTCGTCGAGCCGGACGCGCGGGAAGCCCCGCTGGAACTCGGGCGCGTGCAGCCAGTGCGTGGTGGCGGGCCTGCCGTCGAGCAGCCCGGCGGCGGCGAGCACGTAGGAGCCGGTGCAGAGGGAGACGATCCGGGTGCCGGGCCTGATCGCGGCGAGGGCGTCCACCAGCGCCTGCGACAGGGGGGCGCCCTGTGCGAGCTCGTCCATGGAGTGCGTGGGCGTGATGATCACGGTGTCGGCGGCGGTGAGGGCCTCGGGGCCCGCCGAGACGCCGACGGTGAAGCCGGCATCGCTGGTCACGGGCTGCCCGTCGGCGGTGCAGACGGTCAGCTCGTAGAGCGGTTTCCCGGCCTCGTCGAGGGCGTTTCCGAAGACCCGGGAGGGAATCCCGAGCTCGAACGGGGGGACGCCTTCGAGGGCCAGTACTGCGATCCGGTGCATGGCCAGATCCTGTCACATGGTGGCCGTCTGGCCAACACCAGGGCCTGCTTCCGGCGCCGAAGCTGGTTCCACGGCAGCACCAGCACCGGACACACCTGAGGAGAAACACATGCGCGCCATCGTCGTCAGCCAGTGGGGCGGGCCCGAGGTTCTGACCGAGACCGAGCTCGACCGGCCGGAGCCGGGCATGGGCGAGGTCCTGGTACGGGTCCACGCGGCCGGGGTGAACCCCGTCGACTGGAAGACCCGGGCCTCCGGCGCCCTGATCCCCTGGGGGCCGGTCCCGCAGGTCGGCTGGGATGTGTCCGGCACGGTCGCAGCCGTCGGACCGGGCGTGACCCTCTATCGGGTGGGCGACGAGGTGTACGGGATGCCCCGCTTCCCGCAGCAGGCCGGTGCGTACGCCGAGTACGTGACCGCTCCCGCCCGGCACTTCGCCCGCAAGCCCGCCTCGCTGGACCACGTGCAGGCCGCCGCGCTGCCACTGGCGGCGCTGACCGCCTGGCAGGCGCTGGTGGACACCGCTGGAGTCTCGGCCGGGCAGCGCGTACTGGTCCACGCCGCGGCCGGCGGCGTCGGTCACCTTGCCGTGCAGATCGCCAAGGCCCGGGGCGCGTACGTGATCGGCACCGCGAGCGCGGGCAAGCACGAACTGCTGCGCGGCCTCGGCGCCGACGAGGTGATCGACTACCGCACCACGGACTTCGAGGACGCCGTCTCGGACGTGGACGTCGTGCTCGACGCCATCGGCGGGGACCACGGGCAGCGCTCGCTGAAGGTGCTGAAGCCGGGCGGCCACCTGGTGACCCTGCCCGGCCCGGACGGCATCCCGGCCGACACCCGGGGCGTGCAGGCGGCCTGGGTCCTCGTGGAGCCGGACCTGAAGGGCCTCGAGGAGATCGCGACCCTGGTCGAGCAGGGCCTGCTGAAGCCGCTGGTCGACACGGTCCTGCCGCTGGAGCACGCCGCGAAGGCCCACGAGCTCGGCGAGCAGGGCCGTACCACCGGCAAGATCGTCCTGACGGTGGCCTGACCGGGCGCCCGTCAGACGGAGGCGGCCGCGGCCCGCGTCGTCGTCGCGATGGTGGCGGAGCCGACCACGCGGGTGCCGTCGTAGAGCACGATCGCCTGACCAGGGGCCACGCCGCGGACCGGCTCGGTGAAGGAGACGCGCAGCTCGCCGTCCACCAGCTCGGCGAAGACCTCGGTCTCGCCGCCGTGGGCGCGCAGCTGGGCGGTGTACGTGCCCGGGGCAGCGGCCGTGGAGCCGCACCAGCGGGGGCGGATCGCGGTGAGGGCGGTGACGTCGAGGGCCTCGGCGGGGCCGACGGTGACGGTGTTGTTCACAGGGGAGATGTCGAGGACGTAGCGCGGCTTGCCGTCGGCCGCCGGGTGGCCGATGCGCAGGCCCTTGCGCTGGCCGATGGTGAAGCCGAAGGCGCCCTCGTGGGTGCCGATCTTCTCCCCGGCCTCGTCGACGATGTCGCCTTCGGCCTTGCCGAGGCGGTTCGCGAGGAAGCCCTGGGTGTCGCCGTCGGCGATGAAGCAGATGTCGTGGCTGTCCGGCTTCTTCGCCACGGCGAGGCCCCGCCGCTCGGCCTCGGCACGGATCTCTTCCTTGGTGGTGAGCGTGTCACCGAGCGGGAAGAGCGCGTGGGCCAGCTGCTTCTCGTCCAGGACCCCGAGGACGTAGGACTGGTCCTTGGCCATGTCGGAGGCGCGGTGCAGCTCGCGGGAGCCGTCGTCGTTCAGGACGACGGTGGCGTAGTGGCCGGTGCAGACGGCGTCGAAGCCGAGGGCGAGTGCCTTGTCGAGCAGGGCCGCGAACTTGATCTTCTCGTTGCAGCGCAGGCAGGGATTCGGAGTGCGCCCGGCCTCGTACTCGGAGATGAAGTCCTCGACCACGTCCTCGCGGAAGCGCTCGGCCAGGTCCCACACGTAGAACGGGATGCCGATGACGTCGGCGGCGCGGCGCGCGTCGCGGGAGTCCTCGATGGTGCAGCAGCCTCGGGCGCCGGTCCGGAAGGACTGCGGGTTCGCGGAGAGGGCGAGGTGGACGCCGGTCACGTCGTGCCCGGCTTCGACCGCGCGGGCGGCGGCGACGGCGGAGTCCACGCCGCCGGACATGGCGGCCAGGACGCGGAGGGGGCGGGCGGTGCGCGGCGGGTTCTCAGTCATAGCACCGTCCAGAGTACGGGGGAACCGAGCGGGCTCACAGCGCGTTGTCGGGTACGGGGGGTGGATCACATCGTCGAGCAGGGGAACAAGGAGAAGAAGCCGCCGAGCCGGACCCGCAGGGCCGTGCTCTTCGGCGGGCTCGGGGTCGTCGCGGTGGCGGCGGTCGCCGGCCGGGACGAGATCGCGCGCGGCTGGTGGCTGCTGCCCGGCGTGGCCAAGCCGCGCAAGGAAGGCGAGCTCGACCACGTGGGCGCGAGCTGGACGGCGGCCTCCCCGGCGAACTGGCGGCTGGCGGACCGACCCGACGACTACCGGGTGGACCGGATCGTCGTCCATGTCACCCAGGGCGGGTTCCAGTCCTCCGTGGACGCTTTCAAGAACCCGTGGCACAAGGCCTCCGCGCACTACATCGTGCGCGGCGACGGCCATGTGGAGCAGATGGTGCGCGAGCTGGACGTGGCCTTCCATGCGGGCAACCGCTCGATGAACGAGCGCAGCGTCGGCATAGAGCACGTGGGCTTCGTGGACCGCCCGCAGGACTTCACGGACGCGATGTACGCGGCCTCGGCCCGGCTGGCGGCGGACATCTGCCGCCGGTACGGCATACGGGCGGACCGCACCCACATAGTCGGGCACTCCGAGGTCCCCGGCGCGGACCACACGGATCCGGGCCGCCACTGGGACTGGGACCGGTACATACGCCTGGTCCGCGCGGAGCTCGACGGAACGGGAACCGGCGCGCGGAAGGCCTGACCTGACCCGAAAGGACCGGACCCCGGCCTCGCCCGCCCCCGCCTTGCCCTTGCCCTCGCCCGCCCCGCCTCAGCTGAGGCCGGCCGTGCGGGCGCGTTCCACCGCCGGGCCGATGGCCGCGGCCAGGGCGGCCACGTCCTCCTTGGTGGAGGTGTGGCCGAGGGAGAAGCGCAGGGTGCCGCGGGCAAGCTGCGGGTCGGTGCCGGCGGCCAGCAGGACGTGGCTCGGCTGAGCCACGCCGGCGGTGCAGGCGGAGCCGGTGGAGCACTCGATGCCCTGGGCGTCGAGCAGCAGGAGCAGGGAGTCGCCCTCGCAGCCGGGGAAGCTGAAGTGGGCGTTGGCCGGAAGCCGCTCGTCGGGGTCCCCCCCGAGGACGGCGTCGGGCACGGCCGCGCGGACGGCGGCGACCAGCTCGTCGCGCAGGGCGCCGATCTCGGCGGCGAAGCGCTCCCGCCGCTCGGCGGCGAGGACGGCGGCCACCGCGAAGGCGGCGATCGCCGGCACGTCCAGCGTCCCGGAGCGGACGTGCCGCTCCTGGCCGCCGCCGTGCAGGACGGGTACGGGGCTCTGGTCGCGGCCGAGCAGCAGCGCTCCGATGCCGTACGGCCCGCCGACCTTGTGGCCGCTGACGGTCATGGCGGCGAGGCCGCTGTCGCCGAAGTGGACGTCGAGCTGCCCGAAGGCCTGGACGGCGTCGGAGTGCAGCGGGATCCCGGACTCGCGGGCGGCGGCCGACAGTTCGGGGACCGGCATGACCGTGCCGATCTCGTTGTTGGCCCACATGACGGTGGCCAGGGCCACGTCGTCGGGGTTGCGTGCGACGGCTTCCCGGAAGGCGTCGGCGTGCACGCGCCCGTAGCGGTCCACGGGCAGGTATTCGACCTGCGCGCCCTCGTGTTCGGCGAGCCAGTGGACGGCGTCGAGCACCGCGTGGTGCTCGACGGGGCTGGCGATGACCCTGGTCCGGGCCGGGTCGGCGTCGCGCCGGGCCCAGTACAGGCCCTTGACGGCGAGGTTGTCGGCCTCCGTGCCGCCGGCGGTGAAGACCACCTCGCTGGGGCGGGCGCCGACCGCCTCGGCGAAGGCCTCGCGGGCCTCCTCGACGGTACGGCGGGCCCGGCGGCCGGCGGCGTGGAGGGAGGACGCGTTCCCCGTGGCGGCGAACTGCGCGGACATCGCCGCGGCGGCCTCCGGCAGCATCGGGGTGGTGGCGGCGTGGTCGAGGTAGGCCATGATCCCCCGATTCTACGAGCCCGCCGGTGCCGGTTCGCCCGGCGGGACCCCGGGCCGTGGGGCGCAGCGGGGTCCGACCCCGCCGCGCCGTCTCGCCGGGCTCCGCCCCGGGCCCCTGCCCATCCGTTCCCGGGGGCTCCGGCCCTGCCCCTGCCCGGCCTTTCCCGGGCTCCGCCCCGGACCCCTGACCTCGCAGGCCGGCGTGGCCGGATCCGACCGGTTGAGGCCCCGGCATACCGCCGGACGGGACGACGGACACGGCGACGGACGGAGTCCGTCCCGTCAGGTGCGGAGCGCGCGGGCCAGCTGGCGGGACTGGGCGACCAGGTGGTCCGTCGAGTCCCAGACCTCGGCGTCCTCCTCGAGGAATCCGCCGGCCAGGTTGCGGGTGGTGATGGAGACCCGCAGCGGGCCGGGGGCCGGGCGGCGGCGGATGTGGGTGGTCAGTTCCACGGTCGGGGTCCAGGCCACCAGGCCGAGGTCGAAGGCGGTCGGCGGCAGCGCATCCACCGCCAGGAGCATGGAGAGCGGGTCGGCGTCACGGCCGTCGGCCAGTTCGAACCAGGCCCGCATCTCGCCCTTGCCCGAGGGTGCGCCCAGGGCCCATCCCGCGGTCGCCGGGTCCAGCCGGAGCCTGAGCCGGTCCACGATCGCGGAGCTGCCGGGGATCGGGGCCGGGCCGGCCTCGGGGCCGATGCAGTCCTCGTAGGCGGGCATCACGGGCGGCCTGGCGACCGTGCGCACGTCGTCCGGCAGGGCCGCGAGGTCGCCGTAGGAGGCGAGGACGCGGATGCGCTCGACCTCGTTGCCGCTGTCGTCGAACTGGAACAGCGAGGCCTGGCCGGTGGAGAGGGTGCGGCCGACGCGTACGACCTGCGTGCGGATCACGGCGGGGCCGGGCACGGAGGAGGTCAGGTAGTGCGCGGAGACGGTGAAGGGGTCCGGGTGCGGGAGGGCCGCGGACAGGGCCCGGCCGACCAGGGCCAGCAGGTATCCGCCGTTGACGGCGGCGATGATCGTCCAGCCGGCGGAGAGTTCCGCGTCGTACACCCCGGGCTCGCCCGCGCGTGCGGTGATGGTGGTGTCGCGGTCGAACTCACTGTCGCCGATGGATGCCTTGGCAGCTGCGTGTGACATGAAAACGACGGTACACCGGCTTGCTACTAAGCGGTAGCTTTCTTCGGCTACGGCTCTTCGGCCACCGCCGACCGGCGGTTCCAGGCCAGCGGTGCCCGCCAGTGGTAGCGCATCGCGAGGAGCCGCAGAACGAACGTGGTGACGATCGCCAGGCCGGTGGTGACGGCGTTGAGGATGTCGAAGCGGATGAAGAGGGCGACCATCGAGGCGCCGACCATGGCGGGCACGGCGTACATCTCGCGGTCGCGGAGCAGCGAGGGCACCTCGTTGACGAGCACGTCGCGCAGGACGCCGCCGCCGACGGCGGTGGCGAGGCCGAGCGCCGCGGACGCGGTCAGGCCGAGGCCGAACTCGTACGCCTTGGTGGTGCCCGTCACGCAGAAGAGCCCGAGGCCGGCCGCGTCGAAGACGTTGATGGCGCGGTTGATCCGCTGGACCTCGGGGTGCAGGAAGTAGACGATCGCGGCGGCGATCAGCGGGGTGATGAAGAAGCTGAGCTCACCGAAGGCGGCCGGGGGGACGGCGCCGATGACGAGGTCGCGGAAGAGCCCGCCGCCGAGCGCGGTGACCAGGGCCAGGACGACGATGCCGAAGACGTCGAAGTTCTTGCGGACGGCGAGCAGGGCGCCTGCGGTGGCGAAGACGAAGATGCCGGCGAGGTCCAGGGCATGCTGGATCCCGGGCGGGAAGAGATCGTGGAGCACCGGCTCATTGTCGCCCCTCGGCTCCCGCCGGGGTGACGGGCCACTTGGCTCCCGACGGGGTGGTGGGGTCGGGCCGGGTGCGGTGCGGCCTCAGGACTCGGGGTTCCGCCGCCGACACCGCGCCTCAATCGCCGGCGGGGCCGGACGGGGACCGGCGAAGCCGGATAAGTGCCGCGCAGCTCGATGATCGGGCTCCGCCCCGGCCCCCGCGCCTCGAACGCCGACGGGGCTGCATGTGTGCGGCCGTGCCGGAAGTGCGCCGGCGGGGCCGCAGTGCCCCGCCGGCGTTCGCGTCAGTCCGTGGGCTTGGCCACTGCCTCTGCCGCGCCCGGCAGGGGCTTGTCGCCCGGGGCCTGGTCGGGGGCGTTCTCCGGGTGGTGGCAGGCGACCTGGTGGCCCGTCTTCAGGGCCAGCAGCGGCGGTTCCTGCGTCGTGCAGATCTGCGTGGCCTTCCAGCACCGCGTGTGGAAGCGGCAGCCGCTCGGCGGTGAGATCGGCGACGGCACGTCGCCCTTGAGCAGGATGCGGCCGCTCTTCGCACCGCGCCGCCTCGGGTCGGGCACCGGCACGGCCGACATCAGGGCCGTGGTGTACGGGTGCATCGGAGTCCCGTACAGCGACTTGTTGTCGGCCAGCTCGACGATCTTGCCCAGGTACATCACCGCGATGCGGTCCGAGACGTGCCGGATGACCGACAGGTCGTGCGCGATGATCACGTAGGTGAGGCCGAGCTCCTCCTGGAGGTCGTCCAGCAGATTGACCACCTGGGCCTGGATCGACACGTCCAGCGCAGAGACGGGCTCGTCCGCGACGACCAGCTTGGGCTTGAGCGCGAGGGCCCGCGCGATGCCGATGCGCTGGCGCTGGCCGCCCGAGAACTCGTGCGGGTAGCGGTTGTAGTGCTCGGGGTTGAGGCCCACGAGCGACAGCAGCCGCTGGACCTCCGCCTTGAGCCCGCCCTCCGGCGTGACCTTCTGGAGCTTGAACGGCGCGCTGACGATGGTGCCCACCGTGTGGCGCGGGTTCAGCGAGCCGTACGGGTCCTGGAAGATCATCTGCACGTCGCGGCGCAGCGGGCGCATGCCCCCCACTCCCAGGTGCGTGATGTCCTTGCCCTCGAACTCGATCGTGCCGCCGGTCGGTTCGAGCAGCCGCGTGATCAGCCGGCCCATGGTCGACTTCCCGCAGCCGGACTCGCCGACGATGCCGAGGGTCTCCCCGCGCCGGACGTCGAAGTCGAGGCCGTCGACGGCCTTGACCGCGCCCACCTGCCGCCGGATCAGTCCCTTGTGGATCGGGAAGTGCTTCGCCAGCCCGGTGACCTTGAGCAGGACTTCGGGAGAGTCCTTGGCCTGCGCGGGAATGACCGCCTTTTCCGTCTTCTTCATGTCAGGCGTCTCGGTCACAGCTTCGGCGCAATCTCTTCGGTCCAGATCCGGGTCCGCTCTTCCTGCGACATGTGGCAGGCGGACCAGTGGCGGCTGTCGTCCTGCGTGAGCTCGGGCCGGACCGTACGGGTCACGTTGCCCTTGGGCACGTCGGCGTACGGGCAGCGCGGGTTGAAGGCACAGCCGCCGGGGATGTTGATGAGGCTGGGCGGGGAGCCCTTGACCGGGATCAGGCGCTCGGTCTGTTCGCGGTCGATGCGCGGCATCGAGCCCAGCAGGCCCCAGGTGTAGGGGTGGCGGGGCTCGTAGAAGACCTTTTCGGCGGTGCCCCGCTCGACGCACCGGCCGCCGTACATCACGAGGATCTCGTCGGCCATCTCCGCGACGACGCCGAGGTCGTGCGTGATCATGATGACGGCGGAGCCGAACTCCTTCTGCAGATCGCGGATCAGGTCCAGGATCTGCGCCTGCACGGTGACGTCCAGGGCCGTGGTCGGCTCGTCCGCGATCAGCAGGTCGGGGTTGTTGACCAGCGACATGGCGATCATGGCGCGCTGGCGCATGCCGCCGGAGAACTGGTGCGGATAGTCGTCGACGCGCTTGGCCGGCTCGGGGATGCCCACCCGGTCGAGCATCTCGACGGCCCGCTTGCGCGCCGTCTTCTTGTCGACGTCGTTGTGGACGCGGTACGCCTCCACGATCTGGGCGCCGATCGAGTAGTACGGGTGCAGCGCGCTCAGCGGGTCCTGGAAGATCATCGCCATGTCGCGGCCCCGCAGCTTGCGCACCTCCTCGGGATCGGCGGAGAGCAGTTCCCTGCCGCCGAGCCAGATCTCGCCCGACATCTCGACGTTGGAGCGACCTGTGCTGCCCACACGGTGCAGTCCCATGACGGCCAGCGAGGTGACCGACTTGCCGGAGCCGGACTCGCCCACGATGCCGAGGGTCTGGCCCTTCTCCAGCTGGAAGGAGAGCCCGTCCACCGATTTGACGATGCCGTCGTCGGTGGGGAAGTGCACCTTGAGGTCGCGTACGTCGAGGAAGGCCTCGGAGGGACGGCCGCCGGCCGGTGCCGACGCGAGGGCCGTGCCGGTGGCGGTGTCCGTGGTACGGGCGCCCGCGCCGGCGCCGTTCCCCTTCTGAGTCGGGTCGGTCACGACAGCCTCACCCTCGGGTCGATGATGGCGTAGACGAGGTCGACCACCAGGTTGCAGAACACGATGAAGAAGGCGGCGAAGAGGGTCACGCCGAGGATCTTCGGAAGGTCGTTGACCGCGATCGCCTGGTAGGCGTACTCGCCGACCCCGTGGTAGGAGAAGACCGTCTCGGTGACGATGGCGCCGCCGAGGAGCAGCCCGAAGTCCATGCCGAAGATGGTCACGATCGGGGTGAGTGCGGAGCGCAGGCCGTGGCGGGTGACGACGACCCGTTCGCGCAGGCCCTTGGCGCGGGCGGTGCGGATGTAGTCCTCGCTCATGGTCTCCAGCATTCCGGCCCGGGTGAGCCGGGCGTAGAGCGCGGAGTAGAGGAAGGCGAGTGTGCACCAGGGCAGGACCAGCCCCTGGACCCAGGCGACAGGGTCGTCGGAGAAGTCCACGTAGACGTTGGTGAACACGGGCCAGTTGAAGACGAAGACGGCCAGCGCGAGGGTGCCGGTGAAGAACATCGGCAGCGAGACGCCGGCGAGGGCCACGCCCATGGCGAGCCGGTCGAAGAGCGAGCCGGGGCGCAGGGCCGAGATCACGCCCGTGGTGACACCGGTGATCAGCCAGATGACGGCCGCTCCCAGGGTGAGGGAGGCGGTGACGGGCAGCCGGGTGACGATGTCGGGCCAGACCTCGACGTGGTCCTTGAAGGAGTAGCCGAGGCAGGGGGCGTGGCACTGCGAGGGGTTGGGGCCGAAGTTGAACTCGCGGCCCGCGACGATGCCCCTCAGGAATTCCCAGTACTGCGCGTACAGGGGCTGGTCGAAGCCGAGGTTCTTCTTGACCGCGGCGATGGACTCGGGCGAGGGGTTCTTGCCGATGTATTGCGTGGCCAGCGAGTCGGCCGTGCCGCCGGCCAGCCGGGGCAGCAGGAAGAAGATCGCGAAGGTGATCGCGCTGACGATGAGCAGCAGGAACACCGCGGCGAACAGCCGCCGGACGATGTACACAAACACGAGGGTCGGCTTCGGCGTCCGCCGGTCCGTCCCGCTCCCCGGTCGGGGGAGCGGGACGGACCGGCGCGCACTGCTGCCTTCACCTGCCTTCCACGGTTCTGGCAGATCTGGCTGAGAGGGTCAAACTGCCTGCGGACGTAAGGCCCGGGGTTACTTCAGGCCGATGTTGAGGTAGTCGTACTGACCGCTCCACGCCGGGTTGGAGACCACGTTGCTGATCTTGGGCGAGCGGTAGTGCAGCACCTTGAAGTAGGTGAGGGGCACGATGACCGCGCGGTCCATGACCTTCTTGTCGATGTCGCCGTAGACCTTCTCGCGGGCGGCGGCGTCGGTGTTGGCGATGTTGTCGTTCAGCATCTTGTTGATCTCGGGGTCGTTCAGCTGCGACAGGTTGGTGTTACCGGTCTTGCCGATCGCGTCACCGTGGACGACCTGCTGCAGGAAGCCGAAGCCGCTCGGCCAGTCGGCGCCCCACTGCATCATCATGAGGCCGATCTTGTTGTCCTCGGTGAACTGCGGGACACCCGCGTAGTCACTGAAGTACTTGCCGGCCGGGAACTGCTGGATCTTGACCGTGATCCCGATCTTCTTCAGGGACGCCTGGATGGCCGTGGCCATGTCGACCTCGCCGGCGCGGTCGTTGCGCGCGGTGATGGTGGTCTCGAAGCCGTTCGGCTGACCGCAGGCGGTCAGCGCGGCCTTGGCCTTGGCCTCGTCGCCCTTGTCACCGGGGGTCTCGTAGGTGTTGAAGTCCACGTGACCGGGGATGTCGGTCGGCAGGACCGTGCTGGCGATGGCACCGCGGGTCGGGCCGCCGAAGGCGGTCTGCACCGACACCTTGTCGACCGCGTACTGGACCGCCTGGCGGCACTCCAGCTTGTCGAAGGGCGCCACCTTCTGGTTGATCGCCATGTAGACCAGGCGACCACCCTCGGCGTTGTCGGTGTTGGGGTCCTTCGAGGTCAGCAGCTCGGTCTGGGTCTGCTGGGCCACACCGTTGCCGACGATGTCGATGTGGGTGTTGCCGGCCTTCAGGTTGGAGTCGATCGTCTCCTGGTTGACCTTCAGCTTGACGACGATCTTCTCCGGGAGCTGCTTGCGCAGCGGGTCCGTGGAGGCGTCCCAGTGCGGGTTGCGGACCAGGACGGCCTGCTTGTCCTGCTCGTAGCTCTCGAACATGTACGAGCCCGAGGAGACGATGTTCTTGACGTAGTCCGCGCCGTTGTCCTTCGCCTTCGGCACGGGCGCCGACTGCGGGTTGGCCAGCAGGTAGTCGAACTCGGCGAACGGCTGCTTCAGCTTGAAGACGATCGTCTGGTCGTCGGGGGTCTCGATGGACTTCAGCCCGGTGTCGGACTTGTCCTTGTAAGGGCCCTCGTACGGGGTCTCGTTGTTCTTGAGGTACGTCGCGAAGTAGCTCGGGCCGTTGGAGTGCACGTCGCGGGCGAAGTTGCTGCGCTCGATCGCGTACTTGACGTCCTTGGAGGTGATCTCCGTGCCGTCGCTGTACTTCACGCCCTTGCGGAGCTTGTACGTCCAGGTGGTGGCGCCCTCGCTCGGCGTGCCGAGGCCCTCGGCGAGGTCCGGGACGACCTTGTTGCCCTCGGCGCCCGGGGCGGGCGGGAAGGTGGTCAGCGACCGGGCGTACAGACGGCTGAAGTTGAAGACGAAGCCGTAATACGTGTTGCCGGGGTCGAAGGAGTCGGGGGTGTCGGACGCCTCGTAGACGACCGTCCCGCCCTTCTTGTCCGAGGCGTTGACCACGGCCTTGACGGCGGCGTTGGAGCCGGCCGACTTGTCGTCGCCGCCGGTCTTGTCACCACCATTGCAGGCGGAGGCGGTGAGGACGACGGTGATGGCGGCGGCGAGCACCGCGGCTGTTCTCGACCTGCTTCTCATGGCGGAGTGATGCCCCCTGATTCGGAGTGATGGTGGGTACTGGCGGTGCCTCGGCCGGGTGCCCGGGGAACGGGAGGGTCAGCGCGAGCTCTTGGGGTCCAGGGCGTCGCGCAGGCCGTCGCCGAGGAGGTTGAAGGCGAGCACGGTGATGAAGATCGCCATGCCCGGGACGACCATGAACATCGGGTCGACCTTGTAGTAGTCCACGGCGGAGCTGAGCATTCCGCCCCATGAGGCCTGCGGTGGCTGGATACCCACGCCGAGGAAGCTCAGCGAGGCCTCGAAGAGGATGTTGGTCGGGATGAGCAGCGTGGCGTAGACGAGGATCGGGGCCACCAGGTTCGGCAGCAGTTCCCGGAAGACGATGAAGGGGCCGCGGGCGCCGAGGCTGCGGGCCGCGTCGACGAACTCCCGCTCGCGCAGCGAGAGGGTCTGGCCGCGCACGATGCGTCCGATGTAGGGCCAGCTGAAGAAGCCGATCACGAAGATCAGCACGCTGATGTGCAGCGGCAGCCCTTCGAGGCCGAAGGCCCCGCCCTGGAGGGCGGCGGAGATGGAGATCGCGAAGAGCAGCAGCGGGAAGGCGAGGAAGGTGTCCATCATGCGGCTGATCACCGTGTCGGCCCAGCCTCCGTAGTACCCGGCGATGACGCCCAGCACGGAGCCGAGGAACACCGAGACGATGGTCGAGCCGAAGGCGACCAGCAGGGAGACCCAGGAGCCTTCCAGGATGCGGGTGGCGATGTCGCGGCCGAACTTCGGCTCCACCCCGAGGGGATGCTCCCAGCTGATGCCGCCGAAGGAGCCGATGGGGGTGGCAAGGGAGGGGTCGATGAGGTCCTGGTGCAGTGCGTCGGGGTCCAGGCCGAACATCCACTGGATCGGCTGCGAGAGCATGGCCAGGACCACCAGCAGCAGCACGACCGTGCCGCCGGCCATCGCCACCTTGTCCCGCTTGAGTCTGATCCACGCGATGTGGCCGAGCGAACGCCCCTCGATCCGCTTCTGCGTCGCCCCGTCGGATATCCCGTCGGGCTGCGGGAGCACCGGCTCACTGGGCGCTATGGGTGAAGCCGTCATCGTGGTGGGGACCCCTCTCGGCCGACGGTGGCCGGCCCTGGCCGCCGCCGTAGCGGCTTGGTTCACATCGGTGGCACTGTTGGCGTGGGTGCCGGCGGCTGCGTCGGCGTGGGTGGAACGGCGAGCCTGAAGTCAGCCTGACGGGCTGTTCCTTACGGAGGGCCCGGATGGCCCGGCCTTCGGTTGGGGGGAGTCTTTATCGCGCTCTCGATCACCCGCCAGACCTGCCGGGGAATGGATGCGCAACCGTAATCTGCGGCCGAACCTCCCGGTATCCGGACTCGTCGCCCGGCTCAGCGGAACAACGGGGCCCGATGCACACGGACCGGACATCGCGGCCAACGACCTCAGGACACCGGGATTTTGGCCGGTTATCAGCGCATACGACACAGGCCGCACCGGGAGAACTCCGGTGCGGCCTCGGGACGGGCGTCTCGTGATGTGGACAGGGGGGCGGACGGGGCGGGGCGGCCGGGGGCCGACCGGGACTGAGCGCCCCGGTCCTCCGTACGCCGGCGGCCGGGGCTCGGCGCCCCGGTCCTCAGTAGGCCGGCGCCTGGCCCTCGCGGTCGTAGAAGGGGCGGCTCTGCGCGCGCAGCCACATCGCCACCGGGTCGTGCTCGTCAGCCAGCGCGACCGTGCACA
This sequence comes from Streptomyces sp. NPDC054849, assembly GCF_053610945.1. Classification (NCBI taxonomy): domain Bacteria; kingdom Bacillati; phylum Actinomycetota; class Actinomycetes; order Kitasatosporales; family Streptomycetaceae; genus Streptomyces; species Streptomyces sp. NPDC054849. Next base: position 18,334 of record NZ_JBSGZI010000066.1, on the reverse strand, counting down.
CCGGAACGCCCTCGGGGACCACCGCGACCGACTGGCGCATCATCTCCCGTACGGATTCCAGCGCGGGCGCGGAGGCGTCGTAGAGATCGAGGCCGACCGCGAGGTACGGGGACCCGAGCGCCGGCTGCACCCACGCGCGGCGCAGCGACCGTACGGCGGGGGTGCGGTGCGCGTGCTGGGTCAGCAGTCCGTAGAACTGCGGAAGCTCGATGCTGGGCTCGGAGAGCCGCAGCGGGCCCGCCGGCATGCGTTCCAGGCCGGTGGCGATCCGGCGCAGGTCGGCCCAGGGGACGCCGAGGCCGCCGCCCTGGGCGTGCGGGTTGAGCCACAGGCCCCAGCGGTCCGGGTAGAGCGCGCGGGCGATGTCCCGCCCGGTGACCACCTCGTAGCCCCGGTTCCAGCCGCTTGCGGCCAGCTCCTGCGGGGAGGTGACGCAGGGCGCGTATCCGAGGCCCTCGATCTCCATGCCGCCGTACTGGGCGTCCGGGGAGCCCGGCTGCCCCTGCCAGAGCAGCATCCACAGCCGGCCCTCGGAGAGGGCATGCAGGAGTGACTCGTAGCTTTCATAGCGCCCGGGCGTCACCTGGCGCATCATGTGCTCGACCTGCCCGGCCGCGGCCGTGCCTGACGCACTCACCCGGTACCCCTCTTCGTCCGCCCGTCGTCCACGCGTGCCCCTCAGCTTAAGCGGCCCTATGGGAGGTAGAAGGGGCGTACGCGCTCACGAATCCAGTCCGTGACCGGGTCCTGGGCGGCGTCGAGGAGGATCAACTGCACCGGCCACGGCGGCGACACACGCGTCAGGGCCCGTCCGAGAGCCTCCATCGGGGCGCCCCGCATCTCGGGTTCCCATCCCACCAGGCGGACACCGATGAACAGTTCCGGCGCCCCTCCCTCGATGCTGGCGAGGCAGCGGTGAGCGGCGGCGACCACGCCGGTGGCGCGGAACTCCTCGGCCGCGGCGGCCAGGAAATCCACCGGGTCCTCCTGCCAGTCGGGCTCGTAGAGCCGGACGCGGCCACCGGTGGAGGGGCCGTCGAGCGGGGTCCGGCCGGTGCGGCAGAGCTCCGCGACCGCGGGCGGGGGCAGCGGGACGCCGACGGCTCCCTCGGGGTTGAGCGCGATGCCGAGCTGCGGGGGCAGGCCGCGGGCGAATTCGACGGCGGGGGCCACGGCGAAGTCCATGCCGGGGCCGACGCAGGCGAGGAACTGGGTCTCGGAGCTGTAGACGGGGACGTACGCCGCCCCGCCGATGTCCATGGTGGGCAGGTCGAGGCCGGGCGACGCGGGGTCGCCGCCGCCGGGGAGGGGCACCCACACCCGGCTGCGCCCGAGCACCTCAAGGATCCGGGCCCCGGCGTCCTGCTGCCCGAGCGCCGCCCCCAGCACCTGCTCCAGCTCATTCCCCGGCCAGCCGCTGCCCTGCATCCGCCCCTGCCTCTGTCCGATATCCCGCGCCGCTATCCCGCGCGTGTCGCCCCGCAGGCTACCGGCCCCGGTGCGGCGCCGCTCCCGGGGCTCCGCCCCGAAGCCCGTGCCCCCACGCCGGCGGGGCTGGACGGGGCATGTGCAGCCTCGCCGTCGTTCGAGGCGCGGGGGGTCCGGGGCCGGCCCTGCAAGGGCGCCACGCCCCGCCGGGCCGGGCGCCACGCCCCGCCGGGCCGACTGCCCCGCCGCTCGGGCAACGGCGCCGCGCCCCCACGGGCCGGGCTGCCCCGCCGCCGCTCGGCCGCCCGCGGCGGCGGTCAGCCGTGGAAGGCGATGCGGGTCACGGAGGCAGCCGACCGGCGGTCCAGCAGGGTCGCCGACGCGCAGCCCGCGGGAGGGAGGCCCGACTCCGCGCCGCGCAGCAGGCGGCCCACGGCGTGCCGGTGGCGGGCGAAGGCGTACGCCGACACCCGGCGGCCCCGCGCGGCCTGGCCGGAGAGGGCCTCCTCGGGACTGCTGTCCAGCAGGAGAAGGTGCAGCGCCCGGCCCCGCCTTCGCGCGGCCACCGCGAGCAGGCCGCGCACCCAGGTCTGCGTGCCGCAGTCGTGGACGACCACGGAGGCCCCGGAGCGCAGGAGCCGCCACAGCCCCCAGTAGTGCGCGGCGCGCACCAGCGGCCGGTACACCGCGTACGGCAGCGCCCCCGGCATCCGGCGCTCCCAGAGCTCACGGGTGTCCTGGGAGTCGACGGCCCCGCCCTCGGGCGCCGCGCGCGCGATCAGCGTGCTCTTGCCGCCACCGGGCAGGCCGGACACCACGACGATGTCGCCCTCTGCGAAGCCGAGCAGCTGCGGGCCGCAGACCGCCGGTCCGCGCAGGTCGCGTACGAGGCCGAGGCCCGCGTCAGCCGCCCCCCGGCGCTGACGCGCTCCGCGCTGTGTCGGCACCGCGTCCACGGTTCCCGTCGTCGTCACCACTCCGAATCTCCGCACAGTGTTCGCCTCCCCCGAATCGGGTCCGAAGGACCCTTGCCCACTGAGTGTAAAGAGACGGTAATCCGGCAGCCCCGGTTCCGCTCCGACCGCTCGGAGGGCCGTACGAACTTTCGGACCCCCACGCCCGATCACGGACATGGCGTGCAATGATGTGCGCCATCTGGACCAACTGCATACCGGCCGCTTGAATCCGCGCGGGAGAGTCCCGGCACGCCGCAAGGCCGTGCGCGGGCGCCGAAGGAGCAAGAACCTCCCTTGAATCTCTCAGGCCCCGTACCGCGTGGATGAGGCAGATCTGAAAAGCGAGCTGTTCGACAGCTCCACCCAAGGTGCAAACCGGGGTTTCCGGCGATCGGACGATCGGCGGAACTCTCGGCGAACCTCTCAGGTTCCGATGACAGATGGGGAGGAACGTCCTCGTCATGTCATGTCGATGCCCTGGGACCCGGGAGCCACACCCATGAGCACTGCCCCCCGTCTGACCGCCCTCGATGCGCTGCACCGCTCGCTCGGTGCGACCATGACCGATTTCGCGGGCTGGGACATGCCGCTGCGGTACGCCAGCGAGCGCGACGAGCACAACGCCGTACGCACCAAGGCCGGTCTCTTCGACCTGTCCCACATGGGCGAGATCACGCTGACCGGCCCGGAGGCCGTCAAGGCCCTGGACTACGCGCTGGTCGGCAACATCTCCACCGTCGGGGTCGGCCGCGCCCGCTACACGCACATCTGCCAGGAGGACGGCGGGATCGTCGACGACCTGATCGTCTACCGCCTCGGCGAGACCGAGTACATGGTCGTCGCCAACGCCTCCAACGCGCAGGTCGTCCTCGACGCCCTGACCGAGCGGGCCGCCGGCTTCGACACCGAGGTCCGCGACGACCGCGACGCGTACGCGCTGCTCGCGGTGCAGGGCCCGCAGTCCCCCGGCATCCTGGCGTCCCTCACCGACGCCGACCTGGACGGCCTGAAGTACTACGCCGGCCTGCCGGGCACCGTCGCGGGCGTGCCCGCGCTGATCGCACGTACGGGCTACACCGGCGAGGACGGCTTCGAGCTGTTCGTCGCCCCCGAGCACGCCGTGGAGCTGTGGCAGGCGCTGACCAAGGCGGGCGAGGGCGTCGGCCTGGTCCCGGCCGGCCTGTCGTGCCGCGACACCCTGCGCCTGGAAGCGGGCATGCCGCTGTACGGGCACGAGCTGACCACCTCCCTGACCCCCTTCGACGCGGGGCTGGGCCGGGTCGTGAAGTTCGAGAAGGAGGGGGACTTCGTCGGCCGCGCCGCGCTGGAGTCCGCCGCCGAGCGCGCCGCCACCAACCCGCCGCGCAAGCTGGTGGGCCTGATCGCCGAGGGCCGCCGCGTCCCGCGCGCCGGCTTCCCGGTGGTCGCCGGCGGCCAGGTGATCGGCGAGGTCACCTCGGGCGCCCCCTCTCCGACGCTGGGCAGGCCGATCGCGATGGCGTACGTGGACGCGGCGCACGCCGCGCCCGGCACCTCCGGCGTCGGCGTCGACATTCGCGGTACGCATGAGCCGTACGAGGTCGTGGCGCTGCCGTTCTACAAGCGGCAGAAGTAGTTCCGCTCACGACTCCGCCGTACGGGTACCCGTACGGCGCCGTCTCAGTACCCAAGACCACAGTTCGTATCCACTCCCCCGCATCCAGGAGAATCAGGTCATGAGCAACCCCGAGAAGCTGCGTTACACCAAGGAGCACGAGTGGCTGTCGGACGCCGTGGACGGCGTCGCGACGGTCGGCATCACGGAGTTCGCGGCCAACGCGCTCGGTGACGTCGTCTACGCCCAGCTCCCCGAGGTCGGCGACACCGTGACCGAGGGCGAGACCTGCGGCGAGCTGGAGTCGACGAAGTCGGTCAGCGACCTGTACTCCCCCGTCACCGGTGAGATCGTCGAGGCCAACCAGGACGTCGTGGACGACCCGGCGCTCGTGAACACCGCCCCCTTCGAGGGTGGCTGGCTCTTCAAGGTGCGTCTCTCGGAGGAGCCGAAGGACACGCTCTCCTTCGAGGAGTACACCAAGCTCACCGCCGGTAACTGACCCCAGGGGACCCTGATGTCTGTACTGAACACCCCTCTCCACGAGCTCGACCCGGACGTCGCCGCCGCCGTCGACGCCGAACTCGTGCGCCAGCAGTCCACCCTGGAAATGATCGCGTCGGAGAACTTCGCTCCGGTCGCCGTCATGGAGGCCCAGGGTTCGGTCCTGACCAACAAGTACGCCGAGGGCTACCCGGGCCGCCGTTACTACGGTGGCTGCGAGCACGTCGACGTGGTCGAGCAGATCGCGATCGACCGCATCAAGGCGCTGTTCGGCGCCGAGGCCGCGAACGTCCAGCCGCACTCGGGTGCGCAGGCGAACGCCGCCGCGATGTTCGCGCTGCTGAAGCCGGGCGACACGATCATGGGCCTGAACCTGGCCCACGGCGGTCACCTGACCCACGGCATGAAGATCAACTTCTCCGGCAAGCTCTACAACGTGGTCCCGTACCACGTCGACGAGACCGGACAGGTGGACATGGCCGAGGTCGAGCGCCTCGCCAAGGAGTCCAAGCCGCAGCTGATCGTCGCCGGCTGGTCCGCCTACCCGCGCCACCTGGACTTCGCCGCCTTCCGCCGGATCGCGGACGAGGTCGGCGCGTACCTGATGGTCGACATGGCGCACTTCGCGGGCCTGGTCGCCGCGGGTCTGCACCCTAACCCGGTGCCGCACGCCCACGTCGTCACCACCACCACGCACAAGACCCTCGGCGGTCCGCGCGGCGGTGTCATCCTGTCGACGCAGGAGCTGGCCAAGAAGATCAACTCCGCGGTCTTCCCGGGTCAGCAGGGCGGTCCGCTGGAGCACGTGATCGCGGCCAAGGCCGTCTCCTTCAAGATCGCGGCCTCGGAGGACTTCAAGGAGCGCCAGGTGCGCACCCTGGAGGGCGCGAAGATCATCGCCGAGCGCCTGGTGCAGCCGGACGTCACCGAGGTCGGCGTCTCCGTCCTGTCGGGCGGCACCGACGTGCACCTGGTCCTGGTCGACCTGCGCAACTCCGAGCTGGACGGCCAGCAGGCCGAGGACCGGCTCCACGAGATCGGTATCACGGTCAACCGCAACGCCATCCCGAACGACCCGCGGCCTCCGATGGTCACCTCGGGTCTGCGGATCGGTACGCCGGCCCTGGCCACGCGCGGGTTCGGCGCCGAGGAGTTCACCGAGGTCGCCGAGATCATCGCGGCCGCGCTGAAGCCCGCGTACGACGGAGAGGGCCTGAAGGCGCGCGTCTCGGCGCTCGCCGCGAAGTTCCCGCTGTACCCGTCGCTCTAGGCAACGGCTTGGAAGGGCCCGGCCTTGTTCGCGCACAGGGCCGGGCCCTTCTCCTTCTCCGCCTCCGCGCCATCCGGGACACCCGGCCCAGTGGCCCGGGGCCCTGTGGAGGAAAACCGGGGCTGCGCCCCTCTCCATCCCGCTCCTGGTCACCGTCGCCCACAGCGGGAAGACCCCGGCCGCGATCGTCACGGCCGCCGCCCTGGTCGCGGCGCCGGCACCCCGACCGACCCGGCCGCGTAATCCTTCCCACCCCGCTCGGCAGGCAGAACGTTCACCTTGCCGCGTTAAGCTCGTCTGTCGGACAAAACCCGATCAATCCACCTCTCCTGCCCCCTCCCACCCCACGAGCAGACAAGGGAGTCCGCCACCGTGGCCATCTCCGTCTTCGATCTCTTCTCCATCGGCATCGGTCCCTCCTCCTCCCACACGGTCGGTCCGATGCGCGCGGCCCGCATGTTCGTGACGCGGCTGAAGAAGGACGGCGTGCTGGCCCAGACCGCATCCGTCCGGGCCGAGCTCTTCGGCTCCCTCGGCGCGACCGGCCACGGACACGGCACCCCCAAGGCGGTCCTGCTGGGCCTGGAAGGCCACTCCCCCCGCACGGTGAACGTGGAGACGGCGGACGGCGAGGTGGAGCGGATCCGCAAGACCGGCCGCCTGCGGCTGCTGGGCGCGGAGATAGGCGACGTCCACGAGATCGCCTTCGACGAGCCGAACCAGCTGATCCTCCACCGCCGGCGCTCCCTGCCGTACCACGCCAACGGCATGACGCTCTTCGCGTACGACGCCGCGGGAACCCCGCTGCTGGAGAAGACCTACTACTCGGTCGGCGGCGGTTTCGTCGTGGACGAGGACGCGGTCGGCGAGGACCGGATCAAGCTCGACGACACGGTGCTGAAGTACCCGTTCCGCTCCGGCGACGAGATGCTGCGCCTCGCGAACGAGACCGGGCTGTCGATCTCCTCGCTGATGCTGGAGAACGAGAAGGCCTGGCGCACCGAGGACGAGATCCGCGAGGGCCTCCTGGAGATCTGGCGCGTCATGCAGTCCTGCGTCGCGCGCGGCATGTCCCGCGAGGGCATCCTCCCGGGCGGCCTGCGGGTCAAGCGCCGGGCCGCCTCCACGGCGCGCCAGCTGCGCACCGAGGGCGACCCGATGCTGCACCGCAGCGAGTGGGCGACGATCTACGCGATGGCGGTCAACGAGGAGAACGCGGCGGGCGGCCGGGTCGTGACGGCCCCGACCAACGGCGCCGCGGGCGTCCTCCCGGCGGTGCTCCACTACTACATGAACTTCGTGCCGGGCGCGGACGAGGACGGCGTGGTCCGCTTCCTCCTGGCGGCGGGCGCGATCGGCATGCTGTTCAAGGAGAACGCCTCCATCTCCGGCGCCGAGGTCGGCTGCCAGGGCGAGGTGGGCTCCGCCTGCTCGATGGCGGCCGGCGCCCTCGCCGAGGTCCTCGGCGGCACCCCGGAGCAGGTCGAGAACGCAGCCGAGATCGGCATGGAGCACAACCTCGGCCTGACCTGCGACCCCGTGGGCGGCCTGGTCCAGATCCCCTGCATCGAGCGCAACGGCATGGCCGCGGTCAAGGCCGTCACGGCAGCCAGGATGGCGATGCGCGGCGACGGCTCCCACAAGGTCTCCCTCGACAAGGTCATCAAGACCATGAAGGAGACCGGCGCCGACATGAAGGTCAAGTACAAGGAGACGGCCCGCGGCGGCCTCGCGGTCAACGTCATCGAGTGCTGACGCGGTCCCCATGACACGAAGGGCCCGGCACATCCGCCGGGCCCTTCGCCGTTCCCCCGCCGGCGGCAGCCCGCCATCTCGGGAAGCAGCCCGCCGGAATCTAGGTGAAGCGTCAACTGCCCCTATCCACTCCCCCGTTGAGTTGCGGGGGGTCTGGCACGGCGTTGTACTGGTCGTATGTGACGCGGGGTGGGTCAACCAAGGGGAGCGACCCATGAGCGACCGAGACGTGGCTGCACACAAGCAGTTCGGACCCTGGTGTCAGCGGTGGTCCGCACACATCGCAGCACTTCAGGGCCAGCTCGATCGCATCGAGGCCAAAGGACTTGCGGAGCCGGACGAGAAGCTCGCGAAAAAAGCCCACAGCCTCCTGGACGCGGCCCGGGATGCCACGGAGAAGTGGCCGAAGAGACATTTCTGGTCTATCGGATCGGCCAAGGACCGCGCGTTGGCCAGCATTCACGAGGCCGAACTGATACTCCTGCAGATCGCCCCGCCATGCGAGCTCGGATGGCGCGGCCCCGCCGTACTGGCCATGGGGCAGCAGCATCTCAGAACCGACGACCCCCGGCTGGAACTCCTGGAAGAACACCTTCACAACAATGGCAACAAGCTCGGCACGGATTTCCGAGACCTTGCAGTCATCGTTCTCCACGAGGCAAATCACACCGAGGAAGAAGAAGTAGCCCGAGTTCGCAACTTTCGCAATTCCTTGATGCTCGCATTCGCCATCATGTCGATCATCGTCGTGCTGTTCATCATCTCCGGATACCAGAACACGGCCGCACTCGCGGACAAGCTCTGCTTCGACCCGCCGACACCCACCGCCCGGGATCCGGCCGCCACGACGACGGTATGCCCGCTGCGCCCGCCGGGACGCCCCGGGCAGGCCGTCTCGCCCCAGGGAGGCGACGTTCTTCTCGTGGCTTCCCTCGGCGCCGGCGCCGCGGCTCTCGCCGGTGCCGTCGCGATACACAAGATGCGCGGCACTGCCGTCCCGTACACGGTGGCCATGAGTCTCCTGCTCCTGCGTGTGCCCGTCGGCGCCCTGTCCGCCATCCTGGGCCTGGTCCTGATACACGGCGAATTCATTCCGGGGCTTTCCGCGCTGGACAGCGGAGCCCAGATAGCCGCTTGGGCCGTCGCTTTCGGAATCGGCCAGGAAGCGCTGACGCGCATGCTCGACAAGCAGGGAAACATCCTGCTCGACAATGTGCGCGGGTCCTCGCCGTCGATCGACCCGACACCGCCTCCGGATAATCAAGCCCGCGGAAACCCGCGTGCGAAGCGCTGAGGTCCACCGTCGGCGACACCGGCACGTCGACGGCCTCAGGCCCCCTGCCGACGCGGGGGGTCCGGTCCGTGTGACACCAAGCGGCCCGGAAACCAACCGGGCGGAACCGGAACTGCGGGATCCTTCGTGGCGTCCTAGGCTGTGCCACCAGTCCCCACTCTCGAGAATCGAGGGGACGTCATGATCCACCCGCGTCTCCGGCAGTTCGCGGCCCTGGCAACCGGCGCTCTGCTCGCCGCCTGCCTCTCGTTCGCCGCGCCCGCCTCGGCCTCCACCCACACCCCCGCCACCCAGACCCAGACCCCGCTCGTGGTCAATGCCCGCTGGGGCGGGCACGCCACGTTCGACCGGATCGTCATCGACCTGCAGGGGTACGTCCCCGCGGTCACCGTCACTCCCGTCTCACAGTTGTTCTACGACGGGTCCGGGAAGCCCGTGCCGCTGGCCGGAAAGCACTTCCTGGAGATCCGCCTCAACCCCGCCGCCGCGCACAACGACGCAGGGGAGAGCGTCTACAAGGGGCCCAAGCTGCAGAAGATCTACCTCAGCAAGCTCAAGGGCATCGCCATGACCGGCGACTACGAGGGGTACGTGACCTTCGGCGCTGCCTTCGACACCCTGCCGTACTACCGCGCCTACACCCTGCACTCGCCGGAACGGTTCGTCGTGGACATCGCGCACTGAACCACTGCAGACCGACGGACCCGGGGCGTCGCGCGCGCCCCGGGCCTCGCCGGGTGGAACCGGCGTGTCCGTGTCGTGCCGGTCAGGCCCTGCGAACGGCAGGACACCCCCTATGGCCCCCGCGCCGGCGTCCCGGCCGGCCCGCGGTCACCGCCTCCAGAACAGATGGTGCGTCACGCCGCTCGTACTGGGCACGACATCGAGGTGGAACCGGTCGAGCAGCTCGTCGGGGGACTCCCACAGCCGTGCCCCGGATCCGATCTCCACCGGCGAGACCGCCACGTGCAGGGTGTCGACGAGGTCGGCGTCGAGGAACTCCCGGATTGTGGTGGCCCCGCCGCCGAGCCGGACGTCCTTGCCCTGCGCCGCTTCCCGTGCCATGCCGAGGACCGTGGCCGGGTCGGCGTCGACGAAGTGGAAGGTGGTGTCGGAGAGGGTGAACGAAGGCCGCTCGTGGTGGGTCATGACGAACACCGGAGTGTGGAACGGGGGCTCCTCCCCCCACCAGCCGCGCCAGTCGTGGTCGCGCCAGGGGCCGCGCTGCGGCCCGAACTTGTTGCGGCCCATGATCTCGACGCCGATGTTGTGCGCGAAGTCCCGCGTGAAGTAGTCGTCGAGACCCCGGCTCCCTCCTGGGGCGGTGCGAAGTGGCCAGCTCGCCGTGGCTCCGGCCCAGGCGAACATCTCGCCCGGGTCCGCGTCGCCGAACGGCCGCTCCAGGCTCTGGTGTTCTCCCGCACCGAACCCGTCGCGCGAGACGTTGAAGTTCTGGACTCTCAGCAGTTGATCCACGGCTTCCTCCAGCCTTGTCGACGAGGATGAGACCGCCCGGGCGGGAGTAACTCATCGCTGTAGGACCAACCGTTCGGCGCGCCGCCGCGGCACGGGCTCAGCGGTGCTCGGGGTTGGGGAAGTCGAAGCGGCAGCCCGCGTCCCACTGCGAACGCTGGTTGCCGTGCGCCGGGATGCCGCCCGAGCGCTTGAGCAGGGCGGCCAGGTGCATGAGATTCCAGGACATGAAGGTGGTGTTCCGGTTGGTGAAGTCGTTCTCGGGGCCGCCCGAGCCCGGGTCCAGGTAGGAGGGCCCGGGCCCGGCCTCGCCGATCCAGCCCGCGTCGGCCTGCGGCGGGATCGTGTAGCCGAGGTGCTGGAGGCTGTAGAGGATGTTCATCGCGCAGTGCTTGACCCCGTCCTCGTTGCCGGTGATCAGCGCGCCGCCGACCCGCCCGTAGTAGGCGTACTGGCCCTGCTCGTTCAGCAGGGAGGAGCAGGCGTAGAGCCGCTCGATCACCTGCTTCATCACGGAGCTGTTGTCGCCCAGCCAGATGGGGCCGCACAGCACGAGGATGTCGGCGTCCATGATCTGGCTGTAGAGGACCGGCCACTGGTCGCTCTCCCAGCCGTGCTCGGTCATGTCCGGCCAGACGCCGGTCGCGATGTCGTGGTCGACGGCGCGGATCAGCGAGGTCCGGGCGCCGGCCGCTTCCATGACCGCGCGGCTCCTGCCGATCAGGCCCTCGGTGTTGCTGGTCTCGGGCGAGCGCTTGAGCGTGCAGTTCACGTAGACGGCGGTGAGGTCGGCGTAGTTCGCATGGTTCGCAGTGTCGTATTCGGCAGCCACGTCCTCAGCCTGGACAGGGCGGGCCGGGGCCGCCACCGGGCGGCGCCCGTACGGGGACGGCCGCCGCAAACCTAGGATGGCGGCATGTCGCTGCCCCACGCCATCCTCACCGCCCTGCTCGAGAAGCCCTCGTCCGGGCTGGAGCTGACCCGGCGGTTCGACAAGTCGATCGGGTACTTCTGGTCGGCCACGCACCAGCAGATCTACCGCGAGCTCGGGCGGCTGGAGGAGGCGGGGCTGATCCGGGAGCTGCCCAGCGACGTGCCCGTGCGGGGGCAGAAGAAGGAGTACGAGGTGCTCCCCGACGGCAGCGCGGAGCTGGCCCGGTGGGTCGGCGAGAGCCAGGACCCCAAGCCGATGCGCGACCCGCTGCTGCTGCGGATCCGTGCGGCGGGCGTCGTGGGGCCGCAGGGGCTCGGCCCTGAGCTGCGGCGCCATCTGGACCTGCACCAGCGCCAGCTGGCGCAGTACGAGGCCATCGAGGAGAAGGACTTCCCGCCGGGGCGGGACGCCGTGGAGGACCGGCTGCGCCGGCTCGTCCTGCACGGCGGGATCGCCCTGGAGACGTTCTGGCTGCACTGGCTGGAGGAGGCCCTCGCCGAGGTCGAGGACATGTCCGGACCGCAGGCCTGACACACACGCCCGCACCGGCCGGCGGGCCGGTGCGGGCGCGGAGGGGCTACTCGGACTACTTGTTCAGGGAGGCCCAGAACTCGTCGAAGCTCAGCAGGCCGTCGCCGTTCGCGTCCTTGGCGGCGATCACGGCGTCCGCGATCGGGCCGGTGACGAACGGGTCGCCCATGGCCGCCATGGCCGACTTGAACTCGTCGGCCGTGACGAAGCCGTCACCGTTCACGTCGAACTTGCCGAACGTCGTCCGTGCGCTCTCGATGTCCGCCACTGGGTCCACCCCTTCTTGGTGCTTGTTGACCGGCTCAGGGTAGCGGCCTCGCGGGCCCGTCCCCGCCGCGGGTCCCGTTCGAGCGGCAGATAGAAATTCCATTACCCTTCCGTAATACGGAAGCGATAATTCCAGCCAACAAATCCAGCCCCTACTTGTCACGCTCCGGGGCCACCGCATAACGTAACGGCATTGCCGCCACACCAGGAGCGCAGGGCTCCCAGGGACAAGCGGCAACAAGGGCGATCACACAGGTGACGATCACAGCTGACGCATCATTCGAAGTTCTGCCCTTCACCCGCACCTGCCGCCATATCTGGGAAGACGGCGACCATGTGCTCATCGGAGTGAGTCCCGGAAACAGCTACTTCAGCTCCGAGCGCATCACCAGTCTCGCCCAGTGGGCCACGGCCCGCTTCGCACAGGTCGACTTCGTGTACGCAGACCTCCATGTGGACCGGATGTTCGCCGCCTTCGGCTACACCCGGGAGCATGCGGAGAAGCGCGCAGCGAAGGAAATCAAGGCGGTCCGGCGGCGGATTCTCAAGGGCGTGGAGGAGTCAGGACCTCCGCAGGCCGAAATCCGCGTGAGAGCGCTTTCGGAGTTCCAATCGAACCCCGTTTACCAACTGCTGCACCGGCGCGTCCTGCATTTTCTTGAAACCGATGACGAATTCCGCAAGGGCTGCGAGGAGATGGCCCTGCACTTTGTCGGGTCCAAGGTTCCGGAAGGTGAATCGATCACAGACGAGCAGTTGCAGGTCTGTTTCGATTACATGGCGGCCGAGCTGCCGTTCTTCGTGGACACCCCGAGCATTCTCGACGTGCCGTCCTCGGTGGCGGCCTACCACGTCAGGATGCCGCTCACGGACGTCCTCTTCGCACGCGGTGGGGGACTGCGCGCGACTCGCAACCAGGCGTACGCCGTCGTACGGCCCGAGGCCGCCGCGGCCACCGCGGCCACGGCACCCCACAGCACCACGGACCACGCACCGACCGAAAGGACCGTCGATGAGCGTCGAGCAGCTTGAGGGCCGGCAGATCCAGAAGCAGCCGCTCCTCGACTTCCCGCTCTCGCGGCGCGGTGACGTGCTCCCGGAGGAGTGCACCTGGCTGCGCGAGAAGGCTCCGGTCGCCAAGGTCCGCACCCTCACCGGGGACCCGGCCTGGCTGGTGAGCAGCTATGCCCTGGCCAAGCAGGTACTGGAGGACGAGCGCTTCAGCCTCAAGGACACGGCGAACGCCGGGGTCCCGCGCCAGTACGCCTTGACGATCCCGCCCGAGGTCGTCGACAACATGGGCAACATCAACAGCGCCGGCCTGCGCAACGCCGTCATGAAGGCGCTCAACCCGCGCCAGAAGGGGCTCCAGGACTGGCTGCGCGCCAAGGCCGGCGAACTCATCGACGGGATCGTCGCCGAGGGCGGCCCGGCCGACCTTCGGGCGGGCTTCGCCGACCCCTTCTCGGCGGCCCTGCACTGCCAGGTGCTCGGGGTGCCCTTCGAGGACTGGCGCCGGCTGATGTCGGGTCTGGACGTCGCGTTCATGACCGCGCGCGAGCCGTTCGCGGACTCGGCGCTCAACTGGTACAAGGACGTGGGCTACTTCGCCGGCCGGCTCGGCGACCAGCTCGCGCTGACTCCCGAGGAGCGTACGGGGCTCCTCGGGAAGTTCGCCGGGCTGAAGGAGGCCGACCCGGAGTCGGCTCACCTGACCGACGACATGTTCGCGACGGTCGCCGTCTCGCTCTTCGGCGCGGGCGCGGTCTCCACCTCGGCGTTCCTCACCCTCGCGGTGCTCGCGCTGCTCCAGAGGCCCGAGCTCGTCGGGTACCTGCGCCGGCACCCGGAGCGCATGGGCAAGGCCGTCGACGAGCTGCTGCGCTGGAACCTGTCCGTGGGCGACGGGCTGCCGCGCATCGCCCTGGCGGACATCCAGGTCGGCGACGTCCTGGTGAAGGAGGGCGAACTCGTCCTCGTCCTCCTGGAGGGGGCCAACTTCGACCCGGAGGCATTCGAGGACCCGGACGAGCTGGACCTCGAGCGCGAGAGCTCCCACTCCCACCTCGCCTTCGGCGCCGGCCGGCACTTCTGTCCGGCGTCCGCGCTGGGCCGGGCGCACGCCGAGATCGCGCTGGAGGTGCTGGTCGAGCGGCTGCCCGGACTGCGGCTCGCGGTGCCCGCCGAGAATCTCGTCTGGCGCACGGGCTTCATCAAGCGGTTGCCGGAGCGTCTTCCGGTCGCCTGGTAGTCCGCGGCCGGACGGGTGGGCGGGTGGGCGGCGGCGTCCCGGGAGCTGTGCGAGCCCCCGGGGCACCGTCGTCCCCGTCCGTCCGCAGCGGCGGGGGCGGGGCGGGGCCGGGCCGGGGCGGGGCCGGGGCGGCTACCGGAAGACGCCGGTGTGGCCGAGCGAGTAGCGGCCGGGCTGCGGGTAGACGGCGAGCCCGTGCGGCCCGCCGCCCACGGGGATCCGGGCGAGCTGCTTGCCGGTGACGGTGTCGATCGCGTAGACCTCGGAGTTGTAGCGGCCCGACAGCCACAGCACCTTGCCGTCGGCCGAGACCCCGCCCATGTCGGGGCTGCCGCCGTCCGGCAGCGTCCACTTCTTGGTGAGCTTGTGCTGGGGGAAGTCGTAGACCGAGATGGTGCCTTCGCCCCGGTTGGACACGTACATCTCCTTGGAGTCGCGGCTCACGTAGAGGCCGTGGCATCCCTTCCCGGTGGGCAGCAGTTTGGGCGTCTCGAACGTGTCGCCGCCGAGCACCCACATGCCGTCCGCCATCATGTCCGCGACGTAGAAGGTCTTTCCGTCCGGGGAGACCTTGACGTCCTGCGGCATCGCGCCCTCGAACGGCAGTTTCTGCTGGCCGATGACCTCCATCTTCTCCGTGTCGACCTTGAGGAGTTCGCCGGAGAACTCGCAACTCACGATGAAGTAGCGCCCGTCGGCGGAGAAGTCCGCGTGATTGACGCCATAACAGGTCACGGGGACGGTTTTCACGCGGTCCATCGTGTGCGGGTCGCGGAAGACGAGCTCTTTGTCCATCGAGGCCATGACGATCGCGTACTTGCCGTTCGGCGTGAAGTACAGGTTGTACGGGTCGTGCACCTCGACGGGCTTTCCGGCCTCGCCGGTGGCCGGGTTGATGGGGGTGAGCGTGTGGCCGCGGTTGTTGTTGACCCACAGGGTCTTCAGGTCCCAGGAGGGGACCACGTGCTGGGGCTGGACGCCGACCGGGATGGTGTCGATGACCTGGTAGGTCGCCGGGTCGATGACGGACACCGTGTTGGAGTTGGTGTTCGGCACGTAGACGCGCGACGGGAAGTCCTTGACGACCGGGGAGAGCTTGCCCGGCCGGTCCGCGGCGTAGACGTCGTTCGGATCGAGGAGCGGCGGCATGCCGGGCAGCCCGGGCGGGACGGCCGGCACGGGCTGGGCCGGGCCCTTGGAGCCGATGGCCTCGGCGGGCCCCTTGCCGGCTGATCCACAGCCGGCAAGGGCGGCGAGGACCAGACCGGCCAGCAGCACGGTGGCCTTCCGGGGAAGGCGGATGGTCGTCATGGGGTCAGCAGCTCCGTGGTGGTCACCGCGCGCAGGCTGCGGCGCGCGAGTTCTTCGAGGAGGGGAGGCATCGCGTCGACCGTGTCCGCGTAGCCGAAGTGCAGGCTCACCACCGATCCGGGCCGGATCGTCCCGGTGACGGTGCGGGTGACGGCCGCGGCGCCGGGCGAGGTGAAGTCGAGGGAGTCCACGTCGTAGGACAGGACGTGGGGGTAGCCCGCCCGCTGGGCGAGTTTGCGCACGAGCGGGGTGGCGTACTGCGTCTGGGAGGGCCGGAACCAGGTGCCGATGGAGCCGGTGAGCCGCTTGAGCCGCTGGGCGCAGCCGGTGATCTCCGCATAGGCCTCCGCCTCGGGCATGTCGTTGATCGCGAGGTGGCGCTGGGTGTGGTTGCCGAGCTCGTGACCGCCGTCGAGGATCCGGCGGGCCATGTCCGGGTGGGCGTCGAGCCAGGTGCCGATCGCCAGTACGGTCACCCGCGCGCCGCCTCTTTCGGCCGCGGCCAGCACCGCCCGGGCGAGGGCGGGCTCCCCGTTGCCATGGAAGGTGAGGGCGACCTCGGGGCGGTCGCGCGGGCCGTGGCCGATCTCGACGGGCTGCCCGGCGAACCGGCGCGGGACGGCCGGAGCGGCCTGCGGCGGCCGGGCGGGCCGGACCGGACCCGGGGGCGGGGCGGAGGACGCGGGGGCGGGCCTGCCCGACCCGCAGGCGGCGGTGAGACCGGCCGCCGCGGCACCGGCCACCCCGAGACTGGCCGCGCGCACGGCCGAACGCAGGGCCGCGCGGCGGCCTGGATGTGAGAGCACCTGCCCATTTAAGGGGCGGATGACCAGGAAGGTAATGATTGACCCAATTCGGGGCGTTCACCGGAAGGGGCCGAGAGAGTGACCCACTCGCTATGTGATCAACGATTTACACAGAGCAGTCGATACTTATTCGTGGATTGCGAGGTGAGTGGCCCATCTCACCTAGGATTTAGCTAGAAAGTCTTATGATTTGCACACTTATGTCCAAGTAGAGACTTTTGGCGTTTGGACCCTCGTCTGCCATAGTCGGAACCACGACTTCCCATTGACCCGAGCGAAGTCGCCACGCCGAGGATCACACCCCCTTCGATCCTCGGCGCACCCATGAAGCCCCCACACCGCCCCACACGGCGCCCCGGGGGCTTCAGGCGTTCTGGCGGTCGGCGACCCGCATCTCGAACCAGGTGATCTTGCCGCGCGGCAGCAGGTCCGCGCCCCAGCGGTCGGACAGCTTGTCGACGAGGAAGAGGCCGCGGCCGGTGGTGTCCATCTCGTGGACCGGCATCAGACAGGGCAGACCGCGCGAGGGATCGCGCACCTCGACCCGGATCCAGCCGCGCCGCCGCAGCATCCGTAAACCGAAGGAGCGGGCGCCGGTGTGCCGGACCGCGTTGCCGACGAGTTCGGACACCAGCAGGACGGCGTGCTCGGCGATCTGCGGCGAGAGGCCCCAAAGGCGGATCACCACGCACTGGGTGAGCCGACGCGCGGTACTCGCCGACTCCGGCATGGACGGCAACGTCACTTCGGCCTCGGCCGGATTCCCGTACAACTCCAGCGCCTTGAGACCCTGTTCGTCCTCAAGAGCCGCCGTGAGCCGTACCGCCGAAGCGCTGCCGCGCTGCCGCGGCTGTTCCACACCCTCCAGGCCCGCCATGCACCCATCATGGACGGCCCGCCCGCCCCTCCGGGCCGTTCCAGAGGAAAACACCCCCCGGATTCAACGAATCCAAGGGGGTGTCCTGTCATATGCGGGAGGCAACCGGGTGGCCTTGGTACGCGCCCTGACCTGGGGTGACGGACCGGAAGGGAATGATCACCGTGAGTGGATCACCATATTCGCTTAAGGCTGCCTTAAGGCCTGGCTAATCCACCCCCAGGGAGGACCGGCGGCGGCTCAGACGAACTTCGCCTTGCCCGGGCCCTCTTCGACGAAGCTGCGCATGCCGCGCTCCCGGTCCTCGGTGGCGAACAGGCCCGCGAACCAATTGCGTTCGATGGTGAGGCCGGTGTCGATGTCGGCCTCCAGGCCCGCGTCCACGCACTCCTTGGCGGCGCGCAGCGCGATCGCAGGCCCCTGCGCCAGCTTGGCGGCCCAGGCGTGCGCCTGCTCGTACACCTCCGCGGCGGGCACCACGCGGTCGACCAGGCCCAGGGTGAGCGCCTCGTCGGCCTTGACCATGCGGCCGGTGAAGATCAGGTCCTTGGCCTTGGACGGGCCGACCAGCCGGGACAGCCGCTGTGTGCCGCCCGCGCCCGGGATCAGCCCGAGCAGGATCTCGGGCTGGCCGAGCTTCGCGTTGTCGGCGGCGATCCGGTAGTCGGCGCACAGCGCGAGTTCGCAACCGCCGCCGAGCGCATAGCCGGTGACGGCCGCGACGACGGGCTTGGGAATGCGGGCCACGGCGGTGAAGGCGTCCTGGAGCGCACGGGACCGGGCGACCATCGCCGCGTGGTCCATCGTCTGCATCTCCTTGATGTCCGCGCCCGCCGCGAACACCTTCTCGCCGCCGTAGATGATGACCGCCCGGACGTCGGCCCGGTCGGTCGCCTCCACCGCGAGCTCGCGCAGCCGGTCCTGGGTGGCGATGTCCAGGGCGTTCATGGGCGGCCGGTCCAGGCGGAGGGTGCCGACGCCTTCGGAGACTTCGAGAGAGAGGGTCATACGGGCCAGGTTAGGGCCCGGGGGGTCCGGGGGTCTCCCCCGAACGGGCGCAGCACGTGAAGTGGCCCGGTGCTG
>NZ_JBSGZI010000065.1:0-44311 GCF_053610945.1 Streptomyces sp. NPDC054849 | reverse complement strand
GTCCGGTGCCGTGCCCGGCAAGGCGGAGGGGCGCCCGTGTACTGGACGTACTCGGGCGCCCCGACGACGCGGCCGGGTGCGGTGCCGGGCGTCGCGGGCCCGGCAAGATCCGGAAGAGACGGCCCAGGATGCGGCTACCCCGGCAGCGGTGTCCGCGCGTAGGCGCCGGAGAGCAGATGGCCCGCCCCCGGGGCCACGGCGTCCAGGTCCAGGGCCCGGAGCATCTGGTGGGCGGTGCAGACCGCCGCGGACACGACCGGCTTGCCCAGCAGCTGTTCGGCCTCCTCGATGGCGCCCAGCGACGGCATCTGCACGCAGGCCGAGAGCACCACCGCGTCCGCGTCGGCGTAGTCGAGGGCTCGCGCGAGACCCGGCAGCCGGGCCGGATCGTGGGCGGCGACCTCCAGGTTGTCCGGGATTTCGAGGGCCTGGTGGTCGAGGACCTCGATGCCCTCGTGCGTGAGGTAGTCCACGACGGTCTGCGTGAGCGGGCGCATGTAGGGGGCCAGCAGCGCGATCTTCCGGGCGCCGATGGTGTGCAGTCCGTGGACGAGCGCTCCGGCGCTCGTGACGACGGGGGCGGGCGCACCGTTCTCGGCGGTGCGGGTGTGCAGGCGCTGCTCCGAGGTCCGGTGGTAGCCGAGGCCCATGCTCATGATGGCGACCAGGCAGGCGTAGCCGAGTACGTCGACGTGCGCGTCGGAGAGTTCCACGGCGCAGCGGTCGGAGTCGGCGTCCATGGCCTTGAGCTGCTCGGGGGTCACGTGGGTCATGCGCATCCGGCTGGAATGGAACGTGAAGCGCTCGTCGGGTGCGACGGCGTGGCGGGCCCGGAGGATGGCGGGGACTTCGGTTTCCATGGTGACGTTGGAGCTCGGAACGATCTGGCCGATGCGGTAGGTGCGGGGTGACACGGGTACTCCTCAGCGGGCGTCGACGACGGGATTGGTCAGGGTGCCGATGCCTTCGACCGTGGCTTCGACGGTGTCACCGGGGTGCAGGAACTCGGGCGGGACCATGCCGGCGCCGACTCCGGAGGGCGAGCCCGTCGCGATGACGTCGCCGGGCTCCAGGGTCATGCCGGAGCTGATGTCGGCGATGAGGCGGGCGATGGGGAAGAGCATGTGCCGGGTGTTCGACTTCTGCTTGGTGACGCCGTTGACGCGCAGCGAGAGGTCCAGGGCCATGGGGTCGCGAATCTCGTCGCGGGTCACGATCACCGGGCCGAAGGGCGCGTAGGAGTCCTGCCCCTTGGAGAAGAACCACTGGCCGGACCGGCGCTGGTCGCGGGCGCTGATGTCGTTGAGGATGCTGAAGCCGAAGATGTGGTCGTACGCCTCCTCCTCGCTCACCCGGAAGGCGGTGCGGCCGATGACGACGGCGAGTTCGCACTCCCAGTCCAGCTGGGTGGTCAGGTCGGCGTTGTGCAGGATCGGCTGCCCGGGGCCGGTGACGGCGGTGGCGGGCTTGCCGAAGAGGACCGGGCGCGGCGGCAGGTCCTTGTCGGTGTCGAGGCTGCGGCTGGACTCCTCTACATGCTCGATGTAGTTGAGGCCGACCCCGATGATCTTGCCGGGGCGCAGCGGGGCGCGCAGGATCACATCGTCAGGCCGGTGGACGGCCCCGGCCGGCCGGCCGGCGGGGTCGGCGGCGAGCAGCCGCATGGCCGTCTCGCGGGCGGCGGGGCCGGACTGGACGAAGGAGAGCAGGTCGTGCGGGAGTCGTACGCCCGCGTGCTCGGCCAGGACCGCGAGGTCGAGGACGAGGCCGTCGGCCTCGACGCCGAGGCGCTCCGTGGCTCCGGGGGCTGCGGTGGCTCCTGTGGCTCCGGTGGCTCCGGTGGTGAAGGTCAGCATGCGCATGCTGGGGGCTCCTCGTGGGTCAGGCGGCGGTGACGGGCTGGTGCCCGCCGTGGTCGGCGTACGCCTCTTCCCGGTGGAAACCGAGCGAGCGCATGACGGGGAAGTCGTTGAAGGAGAAGAGGCAGGCGTCCTCGGCCTGGTCGAGATTGTGGTGCTCGTGCCAGGCCCAGGACGGGACGCAGAAGATGTCCCCCTGCTTCCACTCGAAGCGCCGTCCGCCGATGACGGAGACCCCGCGGCCCTTGGCGGCCGTGTAGATCACCGAGCCGGTGTGCCGGTGGGCGAGGGTGGCCTGGCCGGGGCGCAGCAACTGCATGTGAGCGCCCATGGTGGGCATGACCGGACCGCCCGTCACCGGGTTGGTGTACTCGGCGATGACCCCGTCGTACGGGGAGCCCTCGGTGGCCTGGGCGAGACCCAGCAGGGCCTCGTACGTGGGCTCCCAGGGATAGGCGAGCAGCGGCGAGTAGGGCCGGGTCCACGTGTCGGCTCCGTACGGCAACAGGTTCGCTCCGTAAGTCAGGACCGAGGAGTTGATGACCTTCCCCGGGGTCTGATACAGCTCGGGGTGGACCTCGTAGAACCCGGCGTCCAGGGCGTTGACCAGCGGGATGTCGAGTCCGTCCTGCCAGATGACCGGGGCGTCCTCGGCGTCGTTGCCGTGCTCGTGCCAGGTGCCGTTCGGGGTGATGGCGAAGTCGCGGGGGCCGACCTTCAGCTTCTGGCCGTCGACGATCGTCCAGGCTCCGGTGCCCTCGTGGACGAAGCGCAGGGCCGCCGCCTGGTGGCGGTGGGCGGTCATCGCCTCTCCGGGGCCCATGATCTGGAGCCCCGTGTAGAGCAGTCCGGCGGCGGCGCTGACGTCCTTGCGGCCCGGGTTGACGAGCATGACGACCCGGCGGCCGGCATCGTCGCCCTTGACGAGGCCGAGGGCCTTGTGGACCAGGGGGCGCAGCTCGTCGTAGCGCCACAGCATGGGCACGGAGCGGGGCTGCGGGTACCAGGGCTCGATGTCGTTGGCGACGGTCCACAGGGCCCCCGCGTCCAGGGCGCCGAGCTCTTCGTAGTACGCGGTGAGTTCGGGGGTGTCGGACACCCGGGCGCGGCCGAGCATCGTGTCGTCCTGCTCGATGGTCATACGTCCTCCTCAGGGGTGGCGGCGGTGGGGGCGGTGGTTGCGAGGGGCGTGGGGGGCGCGAAGGGTGTGGGAGGCGCGAGGGGCGCGGTGAAGGTCACCGGCCGCCGGGGCCGGTTGTCCACTTCGAGGCGGAAGACGTCGAAGCGGTTGTAGTGGCCGACGATGTCGTGCATCTGCTTGGGCTGGATGCACCGGGCGAGGTCGATCTCGCCGTAGACGATTCCCTCGTCGTCGACGAGGGGTTCGGTGACCGGGCGTCCGTCGGGGCCGAAGATCCCGGAGAGGGCGCTGCGCGGACGGGTGAACTGCGCGCGAAGCTCCTCGTCGTCCCCGGCCAGGGTGTCCACGATCTCCGGGGAGATGGTGGAGCAGGCGACGACGGAGAAGACCTTGCCCTCGAAGCTGTGGGCGGCGGTGCGGACGGCGATCGCGTCGGCCATGTCGTAGTCGGCGGGTGCGACGGGCAGGGCGATGTAGCAGGAGGCGTGGACGAGTTCGCCCTGGGCCAGGAGGGTGAAGCGGGCCAGGGTGTTGGTGTTCTCGCCGCAGGCCAGTGCGCCGAGAGGCCCGATCGGGGTGGGGTGGACGACGAGGGAGCTGCCGTCACCGCCGGTCCAGGTGAGTTTCTCGGCCCAGGTCGGCACGAGTTTGCGGTGGACGCCGAGGAGTGCGCCGTCGGGTCCGATGGTGAGCAGGGTGTTGTAGAGGACCCCGAGGCTGTGCGGCGCGCGCTCGTTGACCCCGATGACCAGGACGATGCCGTGCTGTCGGGCCGCCGCGCGCAGGGCGTCGACGTGTGGGCCGGGGATGTCGACGGAGGAGCGCTGGAGCCGTTCGAACCAGGGGGATCCCTGGACGGGGTTCATGGTCCAGTTCCAGTAGGGGTAGCCGGGGACGAACGCCTCGGGGAAGACGACGAGTGCGGCTCCGTTGTCCGCGGCCTCGGCGATCAGGGCGACGGCCTTGGCCACGGTGGCGGCGGGGTCGAGGTAGACGGGTGCGGCCTGGACGGCCGCCGCCGTGAACCGGGGCAGGTCCTCCCCGCCCGTGTCCCTGTCGGTGTACATGGGCACCTCCGGCTATCGGTGGGCGGGGGCGGCGGCGCGGGGCAGCCAGCGCCGGTGGACGGACGCGGCGGGCTGCCGCAGCAGCTCGAGGCGGGGCGGGATCCGGTCGGTCCGGGCCGACGGGGGCCGGCCGCTGCCCGCCCGCCAGGCGCGCGCCCAGGGTGCGGCCGGGCCCTGGTAGCCCTGGGCGGCGGCCGCGTGCAGGGTCCACAGGGGGTCGTGGAGCTGGGCGCGGCCGACACCGAACAGGTCCGCCCGGCCGGCCAGGATGATCGAGTTGACGTCGTCGTAGGTGGAGATCGCGCCGACGGCGATGGTGGGGACGCCGGTGGCGTTGCGGATGAGGTCGGCGTACGGGGTCTGGTAGCTGCGGCCGTAGCGGGGCCGCTCGTGGGCGACGACCTCGCCGGTGGAGACGTCGACCGCGTCGGCGCCGGCCTCGGCGAGCGCGCGGGCGATGGTGACCGCGTCGGCCTCGCTGGTGCCGCCCTCGGCCCAGTCGGCGGCTGAGATCCGTACGATCAGGGCCTTGCCGGCCGGCCACACCTCGCGGACCGCACGCAGCACTTCGAGCGGAAGCCGTAGCCGGCCGTCGAGATCGCCGCCGTACTCGTCGGTCCGCAGATTGGTCAGCGGTGACAGGAAGCCGGAGAGCAAGTGGCCGTGTCCGTACTGGAGTTCCAGCGCGTCGAAGCCCGCCTGGTCGGCGCGCCGGGCCGCACGGGCGAAGTCCCCTACGACGGCGTCCCTATCGGCCCGGTCGGCCTCGCGCGGTACCGGGCTCCGCTCGTCCCAGGCCAGGGCCGAAGCGGCGATCCGCTGTCCGTCGCGGGCGGCGGCGGCGCGGCGGCCGGCGTGCGTGAGCTGGATGCCGAGGCAGGTGTCGGACTGACCGTGGACGAAGTCGGTGATGCGCCGCCAGGCCGCCTCCTGCTCGTCGGTCCACAGCCCGGGGCAGCCGGGGGTGGCCCGGCCGTCGGCGCTGACGGCCGTCATCCCGGCGAGGACCAGGCCGGCGCCGCCGAGGGCCTGTGTGCTGAGGTGGACGAGGTCGAAGTCGCCGGGGACGCCGTCGCGCGCGGTGTGCAGGGCGGTGGGCGGGACGACGACCCGGTTGCGCAGCAGCAGTCCGCCGAGCGGGTAGGGACGGAACATGGGCGGGACGGCCGAGGAGCGGTTGACCGCACTGGTGAAGCCCTCGTCGCGCAGGCGCAGGTTGTCGTAGGTGACCCGGCGACTGCGGGTGAGGAGGTTGAAGGCGAACTGGTGCGGGTCCTGGCCGGTGTACCGGTCGATGTGCTCGAACCACTCCAGGCTGGCTTGCGCCGCACGCTGGGTGGACTCCACCACGGGCCTGCGCTCGTCCTCGTACGCGGCGAGCGCGGTCGGCACGTCCGGGTGTTCGTGCAGGCTGGCGGCGAGGACCAGGGCGTCCTCCATCGCGAGCTTGGTGCCGGATCCGATGGAGAAGTGCGCGGTGTGGGCCGCGTCTCCGAGGAGGACCACGTTGTCGTGCCGCCAGGTGCGGTTGCGGACGGTGGTGAAACGGAGCCACTTGGAGTTGTTGGGGATGAGCCGGTGGCCGTCGAGGTGGCCTGCGAGGAGTTCCTCGCAGCGCCGGATGCTCTCCTCGTCGCTCGTGCCCGGCGGATGGTGTCGGCCGGCGAACTCCTCGAAGCCGGCGCGTCGCCACGCCTCCTCCTCCATTTCCACGATGAAGGTGGAGCGGGTGGCGTCGTAGGGGTAGGCGTGCACCTGGAGGGTGCCGAAGTCCTGCTCGTCGACGATGAAGGTGAAGGCTTCGAAGACCTTGTCCGTGCCGAGCCACATGTAGCGGCCGGAGCGCTCGTCGAGGTCGGTGCCGAAGGTCTCGGCGTAGGCGGCGCGGGTGGCCGACCGTACGCCGTCGCAGGCCACCACCAGGTCGTAGGAGGCGGCGAGTTCGGCGGCGGGCGGGGCCTCGGTGCGGTAGCGGACGTCCACCGCCAGGGCGGCGCAGCGCTCCTGGAGGATCCGCAGCAGGTGCCGGCGGCCGAGTGCGGCGAAGCCGTGGCCGCCGGAGGTGAGGGTGGAGCCCCGGTAGCGGACGTCGATGTCGGCCCAGCGGGCGAACTCCGCGGACATGGCGTCGTGGATCTCGCGGTCGGCCTGGGCGATGCCGTCGAGCGTCTCGTCGGAGAAGACGACCCCGAAGCCGAAGGTGTCGTCGGGGGCGTTGCGTTCCCAGACGGTGACCTCCCAGTGCGGGGAGAGCTGCTTGGTCAGGGCCGCGAAATACAGTCCGCCGGGCCCTCCTCCTATGACTGCGACGCGCACGGCGTACCTCCAGGTGATGCGGCGATGGTGAGTAGTTCGGGTGTCTGCGGCCCCGCCGTGCCCAACAGCTCGCGCACATCGGCGGGCCAGGGGGTCGACCCGGTCGCGTGGGCGGCCGAATGGGCGATGACCATGCGGCCGGTGGCCGCCTCCACGCCCTGTGCGCCGCGTACGGTGAAGGCGTAGTGCAGGGAGGCCGAGCCGACCTTGACGACCTTCAGCTCGGTGCGCACCGCCTCCCCGAACCACAGCCGTGCCCGGTAGTCGGCCTCGAAGTGGACCCGGGGCGTGCTCCCGAACAGGTGGGACAGGCCCAGGCGGTGGAGCAGGACGGCCTCGGCCGCCTCGACCCAGCGCACGACGGTGGAGTGGTGGTAGTGCCCGGCTGCATCGGTGTCGGTCCACTCGACGCGGCGTTCGACGACGATGCTGGGCGGCTCGGGCGATCTGACCGGCGTGGTGGGCGGCTCGGGCGATGTGACCGGCGCGGTGGGCGGCTCGGGCCGTGTGACCGGCGCGGTGGCGGGCGGCTCCGACGGCGGCGCTGACGGCAGCGTGGCAGGCCCGTTGGCGAGGCCGGTGGCAGGCCTGGTGACGGGACCGGCCGCTGTGGCCGGTCCGGCGGGTGACGCGTCCACGCGAGCGCGGGCGCGCTCGCGCAGTTCGCCGCGCCGCAGCTTTCCGGTGCCGGTCCGCGGGAGTTCCGTGACGAACTCCACGGCACGCGGGTACTTGTACGGGGCGATGGTCCGTTTGACGTGTGCCTGGAGCTCGCGGACGGTCGCCTCGGAAGGCGGGACGCCGGCGCCCAGGACGACGTAGGCCTTGACCAGCATGCCGCGCCGCTCGTCCGGGGCTCCGACGACCGCGCACTCCTCGACGTGGGGGTGTGCGGCGAGGGCCTTCTCGACCTCGGGGCCCGCGATGTTGTAGCCGGAGGAGACGATCATGTCGTCGCTGCGGGCTACGTACCAGAAGTAGCCCTCCGCATCGCGGACGTAGGTGTCGCCGGTGATGTTCCAACCGTTCCTGACGTACGAGGTCTGGCGCGGGTCCGCCAGGTAGCGGCAGCCGGTGGGTCCCGTGACCGCGAGCAGGCCGGGCTGCCCGTCGGGGACGGGGTCGCCGTGCTCGTCGACCACGGCGGCGCGGTAACCGGGAACGGGGCGGCCGGTGGATCCGGGCCGGATGTCCTCGTCGGCCGCCGAGATGAAGACGTGGAGCATCTCGGTGGCGCCGATGCCGTCGATGATGCGCAGGCCGGTGGCGGCGTGGAACTCGTGCCACACCGCGGCCGGGAGCGGTTCTCCGGCGGACACGCAGCGGCGCAGCCCGGCCAGCCGGTCCGCCGCCCCCGCCTCCATGATCGCGCGGTAGGCCGTGGGCGCGGTGAAGAGCACGGTCACCCCGTGGGCCGCGACGAGTTCGGCCAGTTGCAGCGGGGCCGCCTGCTCGATCAGCAGGGTCGCGGCCCCGACGTGGAGGGGGAAGACCACCAGCCCGCCGAGCCCGAAGGTGAAGGCGAGGGGCGGTGTGCCGGTGAAGACGTCGTCCGGGCGGGGTTTGAGTACGTGCCGCGAGAACGTGTCGGCGTTGGCCAGGACGTCGCGGTGGAAGTGCAGGGTCGCCTTGGGACGGCCCGTCGTACCGGAGGTGAAGGCGATCAGCGCCACGTCGTCCGCGGCCGTGACCACGGTGGCGAACCGGCCGTCCTTCGCCGCGCAGCGCGCGGTCAGGTCCGTCGGTCCGGGGCCCCCGTAGGTGAGGACCGGCAGATCGGGCAGGTCCGGCAGGCCGGGCCGGCGGATGGTGTCGAGTTCCTCGGCGTAGCGGTGGTCGCACACGGCGACCGTGGGCCGGCTGATGTCGGTGAGTTCGGCGAGTTCGGTGGCGCGCAGCAGCGGCATGGTGGTGACGGCGACGCCGCCGGCCTTCAGCACGCCGAACCACGCGGCGACCAGCCAGGGGTTGTTCGGTCCGCGCAGCAGGACGCGGTTGCCGGGCCGGAGGCCGAAGTCCTCGGTGAGGACCTGGGCCACCTGGTTGGCCCGGTGTTGCAGTTCGCCGTAGGTCCAGCGCTCGGTCGGGGTGAGCAGACAGGGGCGGTCGGGGCCGTGGAGTTCGACGGCGTCGTCGAGCAGGCGCCCAGCGCAGTTGAGCCGGTCCGGATAGTCCAACTCCGGTATTTCGAAGCGGAGTTCGGGCCATAGGGGAAAGGGCGGCAGCCGGTCCCGACAGAAGGAATCGGCATGCGCGGAAGGGGAGAGCTCCATGGGGCGGCACCTCAATCAGGGAGCAGCGGGGAGATGGGAGCAAGGTATGTCGAATATTTGCCGTCCGTCAACATCCCGCGATATCCGGCGAGACGGAGCACCCTCTCCGGAGACCGCCCGGCACCCCCGTCCGCGCTCAGACCATGGGAATGCGCAGCCGGACGGACTTTCCGAACTCGTGCGCCATGACGGAGAGTTCACCGCCCAGCTCGGCCGTCAGCAGCTGCACGAGCAGCAGTCCGCGTCCGTCCTCGGATTCCGGGTCGATCTCGGCCCGGGGGGCGGGCAGCCGCGGCAGCCCGGCGCCCTGGTCGGCGACCTCCAGTCGGAGCCAGCCGCCACCGGCGGCCATCCCGACCCGCATGCGACCGGTGCCCGCATGCCGGACGACGTTGCCGACGAGTTCACTGACGGCCAGCAGCAGGACGTCCACCGCCCCACAGGGGACCCGCCAGTCTTCGAGCGTGACGCGCACACGGCCTCTGACCTGCGGAACGTCTGCGGCGATGGGGTCGGTGACCCAGTGGGCGAAACTCCGCACGGCGGGAATCGCGGAACTGCCGGTGATGGTGAGCATGACGTGCTCCCGGAGGGGGAAGGCGGCGCGCCGCTGGGGTAGCTCGTGTCACTGATCCTGAAGATGGATCGCCTGTGGGCTTGTCGTCAGCGGAAATGCGTCGCTAGAGTCTTTGATTACACGTGTAACACGCTACGCCTCGCCCGGCGGCTCGCGCAAGCATTTCGGACAAAGGACGCGAAGCCTGCATCCGACCCCGCCGGTACCCCGCCGCATTGGAAGGGCCGCAATGACGCAATCCCCCCCGGCCGCGTTCGACATCGCCGACATGACCTGGCCGCCTCCGCCGTACCAGTCCCCCGTACCCCCCGTGACCGGCGCGGACGGAGTGCGCTGCTTCGAGGGGGTCACCTACGCGACCACGCCCGGCTATCGCCCCCGGCTGCTCGACGTCCAGGTGCCCGCCGGCGAAGGACCGTTCCCCGCGGTCGTCTGGATCCACGGCGGTGGCTGGCTGGAGGGCGACCGCCGCTACCCGCCGCCGACCGTACCCGCCGCCCTGCTGCACGGGACGGTGCTGGCGGCCGGGCTCGCGCTCGTCTCCATCGACTACCGGCACAGCCTCGAAGCACCCTTCCCGGCCCAGCTGCACGACGTGAAGGCCGCGATCCGCTACGTCCGCTCGTTCGCCGGCGTCCTCGGCATCGACCCGGACCGGATCGGCGTCTGGGGCGAGTCGGCGGGCGGACACCTGGCCGCACTCGCCGGCCTCACCGGCCCGGACGGCCCGGGGGGCGCGGCCCTCGAGGGCACGCAGGGTGTCGGCTCGGGCGAGACCGGGGTCCTCGCGGTCGTCGACTGGTACGGCGTCTCCGACCTGGTCGCGCTGGCCGGCCACCCCATGCCGGCCATGGCCTCAGGCATGGAGTTCCCCGACCCCTACAAGGCCCTGCTCGGCGCATCGGTGGCCGAGCGCCCGGAGTGGGCGCGGGCCGCGAGCCCGGTGACGTACGCCGAGGGCTCGAACCCGCCGCCGTTCCTGCTCGTGCACGGGACGCGGGACGGCCTGGTTCCCTACAGCCAGAGCGAGGTACTCGCCGCGGCGCTGAAGAGTGCCGGGGGCGAGGTCGTCCTGCAGCCCGTGGAGGGCGCGGACCACATCTTCCTCGGCTCCCAGGACATCGCGGCGATCGTCGAGGAGAGCGTCGCCTTCCTGACGAGGCACCTCGGGGGTGCCTCGCAGGCCGGGCCGGACGGGGGACGGGAACCGGGCGGCGCGAACCCGGCCTGATCCGGGTGACACCCCTCCGCGCGGAGCCCGGCCCCCGGTCCCGCGCGGCAGGACACCCTTCGCGCGGAGCCTCGCCACCGGTCCCGCGTCCCGTTCCGTCGCCGGGGGCGCGGCCCGGCCGCGCCCCCGCGTTCCCCCCTCCAGAGCACACACGGCCGCGGGCACTCCCGCGGCTGCGAGAGGCAGTCGGCCATGTCCACCCTTCCCGCCCCCACTCCCTTCGACAGACCCGACAGACCCGACAGACCCGGCGGATCCGAGGACCCCGCCGGATTTGAGGAAGCCGCCGGATCCGAGGAAGCCCTCAGATCCGGCGGATCCCGCAGGAGCGAGCGCCGTGCCAGGTCCGAGGCGGCCCGCGGCCCGGGCCGCCTCCTTGCGGGTCTCCTGCTCATCGGGGCCGCCGTACTGTCGGCCCTCGTCGTCCGCTCCGACATCGCGGATCCGCCCTTCCAGGGACTGGACGACCGCTGGCTGGTCTGGATGGGCGGCCCCCACACGGGGCTCCCCCAGGCCGCCGCCGCCATCCTGGACTGGTTCGGCGGCCCGGTCGGCGCGCTCATCCCGCTCTCCCTGCTGATCCTGCTGCTCATCCGCAGGCGCTGGGCTTCGGCCGGCTTCCTGCTCACGGTGTACCTCGGCGGCAACATGCTCGTCGTGCAGGGGCTCAAGCACCTGGTGGACCGGCCGCGCCCGGCCGATCCGCTGGTCCGCGTCGACCACGGCTCGTTCCCGTCCGGACACGCGGCCACGGCGGCGCTCCTCGTCATCGTCGTCGGGGCGCTGCTGGTCCCGGCCGCCCGGCGGCGGGCGTGGTGGCTCGGGGGCACGGTGTTCACGCTGGCCATGATGTGGAGCCGTACCTGGCTGCACGCGCACTGGCTCAGCGACACCGTGGCCGGGGCCGCCGCGGGCGCGGGAGCAGGTCTGCTGGTGTGGTGGCTCTTCCACCCGGCACTGACACGGGAAGGCATACGGACCCACGACCACCGCGCCCACGACCGTCGGGGGGCGGCCGCGCGTGCCGGTGCGGCGGTGACCGACGGCGGCTGACGACCGACCGCGGTCCGAGCCGCCCGGGGGCCCGGGGGACGACCTGTCCCCCCGGGCCCTCGGCAGGACGATGCGTGCCCGGCCCTCAGGAGGACAGACGCGGGACCAGCACGGCTTCCACGGCCTGGACCGGCGCCGCCGTCCCCGTCTCGATCAGCTCGTGCACGGCGTCGGCGATCTGGGCGGCCGACGGCATGTCGAGCCGGACCGTGGTCAGCGCGGGCTGCTGGAGCGCGGAGAGGACGAGGTCGTCGCAGCCGACGAGGGCGACCTCGTCCGGTACGGCGATGCCCTCGGCCTGCAACGCGTGCAGCAGCAACGCCGCGTACTCGTCGTTGTACGTGAAGACGGCGTCCAGGCCGAGGCTCCGCCAGCGCCGGGCGAGCGCCGCCGCGGACTCGCGGGTGTAGGCCAGCTCCACCGGGGTGACGGTCGCCATGTGCCGGGCGGCGACCGATTCGGCGCCGGCGAGGCGCGGACGGGCGAGGGTGCCGAGGCCGCGCTCCTGGGGCATGACCACGCCGATCCTGGTCCGGCCGCGCGCGATGAGGTGCTCGGCGGCGGTGGCGCCGATGTGGGTGTGGTCGAAGTTGATGGTGTGCACGCCCTCGACGGGGTGGGCCGCGAAGGCCAGCAGGCCGCGCACGCCGGCGCGGCCCAGTACCTCGGCGGCCTGGGCGGTGAAGCGGTCGCCGTCCAGTGCGACGACGGCCGCGGGGCGCAGTTCGGCCCAGGCCCGGGCGGCGTCGACGGGGTCGGCGAAGCGGCCGGCGTGCAGCACGGCCGTGTAGCCGAACCGGTCGAGCTCGCTGTGCAGGTCGTCGACCCAGTCGCTGACGAGGCGGCCGACCGCGGAGATCGACGCGGGCATCAGGACGAGGTTGCTGCGGCCGGCGCGCAGGGACCGGGCGGCGGCGTGGGGTACATAGCCGAGTTGCCTGGCGGCGTCGAGGACCCGGGCGCGGGTGCCCGCGCTGACCCGGTGGCCCTGCGTGTCGTTCAGGACGAAGGACACCGTGGCGCGCGAGACCCCGGCGAGGCGGGCCACGTCGGCGCTGGTGACGGATGCGGGGACGTGTGTGTCTTTGGCCATGACGTCCCTCGACGCTCCTTCTGCTCGGGTTGCTGCCCGGCTGCTGTTCGGATGCTCCTTCCCTTCCAGGTTACACGAGTTAAATCAGGGGAGCGGAAGTGTGCGCAGACGTGCGCGCCGGGCCGTGCAGCAGGCGGGAGGCGCCCGCGAGGTCGTCGAGGGCCGTCACGACCGAGTCGAAGCGCATCGTGGTGCGCGACTGCGTGTCGTAGCGCCGCCACTGCGGCAGGTCCGGATGGTTCGGGTCGCCGGTGCGGACGAAGGCGATCCACGCCCGGTGCATGGCATAGGCGAGGCCGTCACGGACGGCGGGACGGAGCCCGGCCAGGAAGGGTGCGTGCGCCCACTGGTCGAAGTTGTCGAAGACGAAGGGGAGTTCGAGGCAGTGCGCGGCGCCGAGACGGCCCTCGTACGCGGGCGTGGGAAGGTCGAACTGGTAGGCCCACACCGGGCTGCCCGCCTCGGCCCTGGCCTCGGCCAGCCGGACGCCGGGCACCCGGAAGAGCTCGTCCGTGATGAGGTCCATCAAAACGTCGGCCGGCCCGGCGCCGGGCCTGGCGCGCTCGTACGCCGCGTACACCTCGGCCGCGACCGCGCTTCCGAACGTGTCCGCGATGCGGTCGGTCACCTGCTCCCTGGTGGCTGCGGCGTACCCCTCGTCGAGGGCGAAACCGAAGGCCGCCTCCTCCCGCGTCCAGCCGATCATGACGTCGATGCCGGTCGCCGCTCCGTCCAGCAGGGCCTGCGCCGGGTGGCTGCTGAGGGTGACCCCGTCGATCACGGGCAGGAAGGGCGTGGGCCAGTACCCCCACCGCATGGTCTGCGCGAACAGTCCGGCGCCCGCGCCGATCAGCTCCTGCCAGGGCAGCGTGCGCAGTTCCGCCAGGTCCTTGGCGCCCGTCAGCTCGAGATAGGCGGCGGTGCGCTCCAGGTACGCCTCGGGATCGGGGAGGTCCAGGCCGAAGGGCGGGCTCTGCAGGATCACCCGCCGGATCAGGCCCTGGGCCTGCGGATGGCCGGCGAGCGCGGCGGTGGAGACGGCGCCGCCCGACTGGCCGGCGACCGTGATGCAGTCCGGGTCGCCGCCGAAGGAGGCGATGTTCTCCCCCACCCAGCGCAGGGCGGCGAGCTGGTCGGTGAGCCAGTGGTTGCCCGCCTCGCCGTCCTCCCCGGTGTACAGGTAACCGAGCGGCCCGATGCGGTAGTTGATGCCGACGACCACGAGGTCGCCGTCGCGCGCGAAGGTCTCCCCCGAGTAGCCGGGCAGGGAGCCGGAGCCCGACACGAAGCCGCCGCCGTGGATCCAGACGAGCACCGGTCGGCGGGCACCGTCGACGGCGGGGGTCCAGAGGTTGAGGGTCAGACAGTCCTCGTCGAAGGGGGGCGATCCGTGCCCACCGAGCACGGGGTCGCCGCCTTCCCGGTACATCTGCGGGGCGCTCGGGCCGTCAGCGGTGGCGTCCCGCGTACCGCTCCACCCGGCGTGCGGCTGCGCGGGTCTCCAGCGCAGGTCACCGATCGGTGGTGCGGCGTAGGGCACGGCACGGAAGACGGTGACACCGCCCTCGGTCGAGCCGTGCAGACGCCCGGCGGGGAGATCCACCATCGTCTGGTCCTGACCTGGGGAGTGGGGCATGAGCCGTTCCTTCCTGTGGGATGCGCGCCGACAGCTGAGACTATGGCGTGAAATTGTCGGTCGTCAACACATCGCAATACAGGCGCGAGTTCGGGGACCGCTCTCACAGCCACAGGCTGTCCGAGGCCATGCGCTCCGCTTCCGTCTCCAGGAGCGGCGCGAAGGCCCGCCACAGCACCAAACAGACTCCGGCGCCGAGGACGACACCGGCGAGGGTGTCGCTGAGCCACTGGGCGTGCAGCCAGGTCCGGCTCCCCATCATGGCGAGGACGTACGCGGCGCCGAACGCCCACCACCAGCGTCGCGCACGCGGCGGGAACACCACCACCGCAGCCACGATCACGAGCGTCACCGCGCTGAAGACCTGGCCGGAGGGGTACGAGCCGTCGTTGACCAGGACCCACGGGTGCGGCGGGCGCGGGCGGTCCGCCAGTTGCTTGAGGGGCAGGAGCACGACGACGTTGGCGGCTACGGCCGCCGCGAAGACGAACAACCCTGACCGCCAGCGCCCGTACACACAGAGGCAGCCGATCAGCAGGAGCGGCAGGACCATGCCGAGCGGGCCGCCGAGCCGGTCGAGGACGATGGCGAACCCGCCGAGCCCGTCGGATCCGTCGGATGCCGCGGCGGAGGAGTCGTTCACGGCGGCCGCCCAGCGGTCGTCCTGATCCTGGAAGAACGGCTGGGGGTCCAGCCGGAGCATGAGCCCCACCAGCAGCGACAGGAGCAGGAGGCCGATCCCGAGGGCGAGCGCATGGCGCGGCGGGGCGGCCGGCAGGTGGTGCCGGGGCGGGCGGGCCCGGCGATGCGGGCGGGGCGGCGGCACGAGGGAGGACGAGGGGAACATGGCGGGCCTTTCACGGTCGTCTCCCCAGGCGGTGGGGGCACACGGAGAGCAGGCACGGAAGCGGGAACGACGTACGCGAGCGAACGGGAGATCCGAGCACCAGGGAGCGGAGGGCGCAGGGAGCGGAAATGCGGCGGGGACAAAACCACGGGGGTTGGAACGCGGCGGGGAGCGGAACCACGCCGCATCAAACGCGGCGGAGGTCGGAACGCGGCGGGCAGCACGCGGACCGGGGGGAACCGACCGGCGTCGCCGGCGCAGGGACACCCTTCGGCGGCGGGGTCGTCGCGGTGCGGCACGGAGTATTGCCGATGCGTGACGGCCGCCACAAGTGCAAGAGGATTTTTCGACACATCAGCCCTGGACAGTGGCCTCCGCCCGGTGGTTACACGTCATGGCACATCGGCTTGGACGTCGGTCACGATCTGCACAACGACCCGACGCAGGGCCTGGCGGAGCCCGGAAATGGGTGCTACACAGTCTCCAGCGCACTTGGTGACACGTGTAACAACATCAAGTAGGTCCGCGTTCGGCCGCCGCACCTCCCGGTGACGACGCCGCCCGGCGTCCGCTCGCGAGCGCCCCTCTCCCCCACGCACGCCACCTCCCCGCTCCGTCCCCCGAGGAGTCGTCATGGCCACGCACGAAGTAGCCGATCCGCCCGTCCCCCCGATTCCGGAACCCGCCCGCCAGCGTGGACTCCTGCCCCTGCTGCTGGTCGCCAACTCCGCGATGATGGCGGTCTACATGGGTGTCGGCTCCGTGCTGCTGCCCACGCAGATCGCCGCGATCGCCCCCGATGACAAGGTCGCCGTCCTGGGCCTGATCGGCGGCATCAGCGCGATCTTCGCCACCGCCTTCAATCCGATCGCCGGCGCCCTCTCCGACCGCAGCGGGCGCCGCAACCCCTGGATCCTGGGGGGCGCCCTGGCCTCTCTCGCCGGCCTGGCCTTCCTCGGCAGTGTGGCCACCGCACTGCTCGTCGGCATCGGCTGGTGCCTGATCCAGGCCACCATGAACGTCTACCAGGCCGCGGTCACCGCGATCGTGCCCGACCGGGTCCCCGCCACCCGCCGCGGCACCGCCTCCGCCCTGGTGGGACTCGGCCTGCCCATCGGCGGCACGGTGGGCGTGCTCATCGCCTCCCAGACCGCGGACCACCTGCGCACCGGCTACCTCGTCTTCGGTGCGATCGTCGCCGGAGCAGCGCTGCTGCTCACCGGCTTCTGCCGGGACGTCCCGCGCACCGGGCCCGCCGCCGCCGCGCCGGTCGCGCCGAAGCGGGCCCAATTGGCCGCATTCCTCTCGGCATTGGCCCATCACGACTTCCGGTGGGCCTTCATCGGCCGGGCCCTGATGGTCCTCGGCTACTTCTCCGTCATCGGCTACCAGCTGTACATCCTCGACGACCACATCGCGCTGCCCTCGGGTCTCACCCCGCCCGCCGCGATGGCCGTGCTCACCCCGGTGTCGATGGTCGCGATGGCCGTCTCCACCGTGCTGGGCGGTCTGCTGTCCGACCGCTGGAACCGCCGCAAGGTGTTCGTCGGCGTATCGGCCGCCCTCGCCGGGCTCGTCATGGTGGTCCCCGTGGTCAGCCCGACCTGGACCGGCATGCTCGTCTTCAGCGCGCTCAACGGCCTCGCCTTCGGCTGCTTCATGGCCGTCGACACCGCACTCGTCACCCTGGTCCTGCCGCGGGCCGAGGACGCCGCCCGCGACATGGGCGTCCTCAACATCGCGAATGCGGGACCGCAGATCATCGCACCCTTCGTGGCCTCGGCCGTCGTCACGGCACTGGGCGGCTACACCCCGCTCTTCCTGGCCGGCGGGGTCCTCTCCCTGATCGGCGCACTCGCCATCCTCCCGATCCGCAGCGTGCGCTGATCCCTCTTCCCCGGGCCCGTCCCGTCAGACCGGGCCCGGCCGAAACCCCGGCGGGCGCATGCCGAGGGTCACGCGCCCGCCGGTTCACCACCCCACTCACCCTCATCTCCCTCCCCTTTGAAGGAGCACTCTGTGAGACGCAAGCGAGTTCTGCCGCTGGCCGCCCTGATGCTGTGCAC
The DNA here is from genome assembly GCF_053610945.1 of Streptomyces sp. NPDC054849. NCBI lineage: Bacteria > Bacillati > Actinomycetota > Actinomycetes > Kitasatosporales > Streptomycetaceae > Streptomyces > Streptomyces sp. NPDC054849. The sequence continues at coordinate 27,152 of NZ_JBSGZI010000065.1, read as the reverse complement.
GCCGGCCCTGGCCGGTACGGCACCGGCGGTCGCCTCGCCGCAGACCGCGCCCGCCGGCCCGTTGCGGATCCTGCTCACCAACGACGACGGCTACAACGCGCCGGGCATCCGCAAGGCCTTCGACCGGCTGACCGCCGCCGGACACGACGTCACGATCGTCGCCCCGCTCACCAACCAGAGCGGCACCGGCACGAAGATGATGAACGCGCCCACGATCACGGTGAAGCACCCCGAGCCGAAGGTCTGGGCCGTCGACGGGACTCCGGGCGACTCCGTCGCCTTCGCACTGGCCGAGGTCTTCGCCGACGACGCCCCCGACCTGGTCGTCTCCGGCACCAACTTCGGCCCGAACGTCGCCGGGCTCGCCACCCACTCCGGTACGGTCGGCGGCGCCGTCACGGCGCTGGAGTCCGGCGTACCGGCCATCGCGTTGAGCACCGGTGGCCTGAGCGCACCCGACCCGGTCACGACGGTCAACGCCATGGGTCCCACGCTCGATTTCGCGGTCAAGCTGATCGACCGGCTGCGGGCGCGCGCCCGGTCCGGTCCGCTGCTGCCCGAGGGTGTCGGCCTGAACGTCAACCACCCGGTCGTCGGCGCGGACGGCAAGGGCAGGGCCGCCGGCGTGGCCGCGACCTTCCAGGATCCGCAGAACTTCCTCGTACCGGACTTCACCGACGCCGGCGACGGCACCTGGAAGGTGGGCGTGACGGTGGATCTGCAGCCCGCCGCCAAGGGCGGTGACGTCGAAGCCGTGAGCGCCGGCCGGATCGCCGTCAGCCCGATGAACCCCGACTGGAACACCGCCCCGGCGGACCACGCCGTGACGTCCGCCCTGCTCTCCGGGCTCCGCCCGTAGGACCCGCGCACCGGCCGGGGGCGGAGCGTCCGCACCACCGCCCCACCCCCGGCCGGCCGGGGCCCGGCACGACCCCGTACGACCGGCACGACCCCGCGAGACACGCACGACCTCGTACGACCCGTACGACCCCGCATGAACCGGCACGACTCCAGGAGGACGGATGAAGAGGCCCGGAAAACGGTCGGCTTCGGCAAGATCCCCGAGATCCCTGTTCGGTACGGCCCTCGCGCTGGCGGCCCTGCTCGTCTCGGCAGCGCCGGCGTCGGCCTCCGGCGGATCATCCGGTGGATCACCACGCCCGGTGGTCGGCGTCGCACAGGGCGCCTTGCGCGGCCAATCGCAGGACGGGGCTCAGGAGTTCCTCGGTGTCCCCTACGCCGCTCCCCCGGTCGGGGACGCACGTCTGCGGGCTCCTCAGCCGCCGCCCCGGTGGAACGGCGTGCGCGACGCCGTCCGACAGGCTCCCGCCTGCCTGCAGTTCTCTCCGTTCGGCCTGAGCGATCCGCAGGCCGTCAGCGAGGACTGCCTCTACCTGGACGTGTACCGGCCCCGGACGGCCCGCCCGGGAGCCCGGCTGCCGGTGATCCTCTGGATGCACGGGGGCGCATACAGCCAGGGCACGGGCACCCAGTTCGGCGGGCGGACCATGGCCGACCTCACCCAGAGCGTGGTCGTCAGCATCAACTACCGTCTGGGGCAGCTCGGTTATCTGGCGCTTCCCGAGCTGGGCCGGGAGGACGACCCGCGTTCCGGGTCCTTCGGACTGATGGACCAGCTCGCGGCGCTGCAGTGGACCCGGAAGAACATCGGCGCGTTCGGCGGGAATCCGGGCAACGTCACGATCTCCGGGCAGTCCGCGGGCAGCGGTTCCGTCTGCGCGCTGCTGGCCGCCCCGGCGGCCGCCGGCCTGTTCCACCGGGCCGTGCTGCAGAGCGGTCCGTGCACCCTGCTCCGTACGCCCGACAGCGCGAGCGCCGAGGGACAGGCGCGGTCCTTCGCCGAGCGGGCGGGGTGCACCGCCCCGGCGGGGGTGGCCGCCTGCCTGCGCGCCGCCTCCGGAGCGGCGCTGGTCGAGGCGGCCCGTACGCTGCCCACCCCGGGTCCCGCGTCGGGCGACGGGCTGCTCCCGCTGGCCCCCGCCCAGGCCATCGTGAGCGGCACCTGGAACAAGGTGCCGGTCCTGATCGGGAGCACCCGCTCCGAGGCCCGCTTCTTCGTCGCCCTGACCCAGCCCCACCTGACGGCCGAGCAGTACACGGCGCAGATCCTGGCGGGCCATGGGGCCGCCGGAGCCGAGGTGCTCGCCCGCTATCCGGTCGCGGACCACGGGTCGCCGTATCTGGCGCTGTCGGCGGTCATGACGGACTCGACCTTCGCGTGCCACACCGCGTGGACGGCGCAGCTCTTCGCGTCCCAGGTGCCGACGTACGTCTACGAGTTCGACGACCCGCAGTCGCCGACGCTCGCGGGCGCACAGGTGCCGGGCCTGGACGAGTCGAACGCCCACAGTGCGGAGCTGGCCTATCTGCACGACTTCACCATGGGCGAGCGCCCTCTGACCCCGGTCCAGATCGCGCTCGGCCATCGGATGAAGCGCTACTGGGCGGCGTTCGCCCGCTCCGGCACCCCCGCCGTAGCCGGCCAGACCCCGTGGCCCGCGGCCGTCTCCGGCGCCTCCGCGGTCCTCACCCTCCACCCGACGGCGACGCGGACGACCACGTCGTTCGGCGCGGACCACCAGTGCGCGTTCTGGCGTACCCAGCCGACCCCTCCGCTCTGACCCGTGGCGGGTGTGCCGCTCCTGCGGCGCGACTAGGATCTTGCTCATCGGAGAGGGGGCCGGATGGACCGGAACATACGCACGGTGGACGACGTACTGCGGCTTCTGGACGGCCTGTTCGCGCCGGAGGCCGACCGCTGGACGGCCGGCGGTGCCTCCTGGTGGGACGGTTTCTACGCGGACCGCTCGAAGCCGGTGCCGTTCTTCGTCTCGAAGCCGGACGAGAATCTGGTCGCGTACCTCGACCGCGGCCTGATCTCCCCGGGCCGCGCCCTCGACCTGGGATGCGGACCCGGCCGCAACGCGCTGCACCTCGCCTCCCTGGGCTTCGAGGTGGACGCCGTCGACCTGTCTCCGGCGGCCATCGCCTGGGCGGAGGAGCGTGCCCGCGAGGCGGGCGCCGACGTCCGGTTCCACTGCGGCGACGCCTTCGGCCTCGCCGCGACCACGCTGAGCGGCCCGTACGACCTGATCTACGACTCGGGCTGCTTCCACCACCTGCCGCCCCACCGCCGCATCAGCTACCTCGCCCTCCTCGAACGGGCCCTCGCCCCCGGCGGCCATCTCGCACTCACCTGCTTCGCGGCGGGCGAGATGGGATCCGAGCTGCCCGACGATGCCTTCTACCGTGAAGCCGGCCTCCAGGGTGGACTCGCCTACACGCCGGAGTCCTTGCGGGCGATCTTCTGCGACCTGACCGAGATCGAGCTGCGCCGTATGAACGACGAAGGAGCCGAGTCCCCGCTCTTCGGCGAGTCCTTCCTCTGGACGGCTCTGTTCCACCGGCCCGTCACCTCGTAAAAAGCTGCCCGGGCAGCCGCTCCGGCTTGTCAGGACACCTCGGTACCGCGGGATTAGCCTGAAAGAGGGGATCCGTCCTCGGGAAGGTGGCGGGCGCATGAAGGTGCAGCCCAGCGGCGCCGTGCTGGCTGCCGCGACCGTGGTACTCGGGGTCCTGTCGGGCCCGTCGGCGTTCGCAGACGACATGGACCCGAAGAAGATCTACGAGCGGGCGGCTCCGGCCACCGTTCAGGTTCTGGGGAAGTACGGCGACGGAACCGGCTTCGTCTACGACGCGGAGAAGGGGCTCATCGCCACCAACGCCCACGTCGTGCAGGGCGAACCCTCATTGAAGGTCAAGGTCGGGGAGCAACCCCCGGCACCGGTCCGGGTGGTCGGCATCGACCCCTGCGCGGACCTCGCCGTCCTGACGTTCACGTCGAAGCCACCCGACCTGAAGTCCCTGGAGTTCGGTGAGAGCAAGGACCTCGAGGTGGCCGACACCGTCACCGCCCTGGGCTACCCGGTGTCGATCAGCGACACCAGTCAGAAGGTCGTGTACACGGCCGGCTCGGTGCAGAACCCGAACGTCGTGAACGCGGCGCCGTCGAGCTCGTTCCCGCGCTACCCCTCCACCATCCAGCACTCCGCGACCGTCAACCCGGGCAACTCCGGCGGCCCGCTGCTCGACGGCCAGGGGAAGGTCGTCGGGATCAACGCACTGACCGTCACCGGCGCCACACAGGGGCAGTTCTACGCCATCAGCAGCGACCATGCCCGGCCCATACTCGACACCCTGGCGGGAGGGGTCGTGCAGAACGACCCCGGCTGGACGCTCGTGGGGCTGGACGACCCTGAACTCAGCCTGTACTTCGAGGACAAGGGTGTGGCCGCCGAGGCGGAGAAGGCCCAGAAGAAGCTGGTCGACAGCGGAGTCACCGGGGTGTTCGTCCTCACCACCCGGACGAACTCTCCGGCGGCGAAGGTCCCGCTGGGCAGCGGGGACGTGCTGACGGCCATGAAGGACACGCCGGTGGAGTCGGTCGCCGACGTCTGCGACGTACTCCAGTCCTCCGCGCCGGGTGAGAAGGTTCCGCTGGAGGGCGTGTACGCCCTCGGGGTCGACGGGAAGGAGACCAAGTTCGGCGAAGCCTGGTCGGCCGAACTCAGCCTCGACAAAGGTACCGCCCCCGCCCGGTGACGTCGGCCTGACCCCCTTCAGGCCGCCTGGCCGAGGCCCGGCCGGCGACGGCGGACCCGGATCACCGCGAAGGAGGACGCCGCGAGCGCCACCAGGACGCCCGACACCGTCAGGAGCCAGACGGGGATGCCGCCCCCGACCGTGAGCAGCTCGGCGTGGTAGACGGCCCGGCGGTACGGGGTGTCCCCGGGGGTGGCGCGCAGTTCATGGTCGGCGTCGATGCGCCCGGGCTCCGGGAACTGCTGGTCGATCGCCGTGAGGAACACCGGTTTGCCGCCCGCGAGTTCGGCGAGCGCGCCGTCCTTCGGGTGGATGGTCCCGGCGTAGGTCACCTTCGGCGCGGAGCCGCCGATCGGGGAGACGGGCTCCATGCGGTGGTCGGCCAGCACGTACAGTCCGAGCGACTGCGGTGTCTTCGCCATCCGGGAGAGCCGCATCGGGTAGACGAGCCGGTCGCTCTCGAAGCGGATCTTCAGCGGGTCCAGGTCACCCCGCAACACCTTGCCCTGCTGCCGGGGGGCGAGCCGTACCGCCACGTACTCCCACTGCTGGTCGACGTACGGCTTGACCTCGGTGGCCAGGCGGTCGGGGAGCGTGAAGCCGTTGCTCTCCAGCCAGTTCTTCAGGGCGTCCGGGTCGGTGGCGGTGAGCCGTGCGACGTCGAAGTCGCCGAGCTGCTCGCGGCCGACGACACCGACCGCCGACGGCGTGCCGCCCGGCGCGGCGCCCGCGCCGTCCCCGCTGCCCGACGAGAAGGGCCAGTCGCCGTTCCGCGGCCAGAAGTAGCCGCGGCTCCTGCGCTCGGGCCGGGTCGCCCAGCTCAGCTCGTCGAACATGTTCCGGTCGCCCAGCTCCACCGTCGCCCGCCCCGGGACCGGCATGATCCAGGCGGCGCGCTGCGCGTCCCCGCCGACGGTGAACCGCATGACGATCTGCTCCGTGCGACCGTCCCAGCGCACGACGGAGGTCTCCCGGTCGACCCCGATCCGGGACTGGCCGCCGGGAACCATGGCCCCGCAGCCGCAGGCGTACGCGGGGCTGATCAGAGAGCCCAGCTGGGTCGCGAGCAGGGCGATCAGCAGCGCGAGAATTCTTCGTTTCATCCACACGGGGTCTCAGACGGCCACTCGAGTGATCCGGTTCCGACCCCCCTCGCTGAGCTGTGTGCCCTGGGCTCATACTGTGGCCCATGAGGGGGAGCGAGAATCGGCCGCATGCACTGCGGCGCCAGAGCGCGGTACCGCGCAGTCCGCTGGTTCCGGATTCGGTCGAGGCGGAGATCGCGCGGCACGACTGGGAGTCGATCGTGTGCGGCTGCGGCCGGTCCGCGGGCCATCTGGAGGACGCCGTGCGGGATGCCGCCGAGGGGCATCCGTCCGCGTTCCGCGCGCTGGAGGGCCACGTCTTCTTCGCGCAGCATCTGAAGCCGCCCGCACCTGCGGTGTGCGCCGTGCTGATGGCCGTGTGGTCCGCGCAGCCACCCCGGCGGGCGACCCGAGAGGCCCTGCTGTGGACCCTGCTGTCCCTGCTGTGCACGGTGGACGACGGCGGCACCCACGAGGCGGGGCTGCACGGGCAGTGCGCCGCCTTCGTCCGTACCGGCGTGGACGGCTTCCGCCGCGAACTCGCCGCCGCTCCGGGATCCGGCACCGCCGCCTACGCGGAGGGCATCCTGGACATCCTCGGCCGGTCGGCGTAGACACGGCTCTCGCGCGCTGAGGCAAGGGGAAGAGGCTGTACGGCGTCGCGGGCACGACCGGTGGCTCCGTCAGGCGCCGGGCGGGATCTCGGCGACCGCCGCGGGCAGCCAGTCCGCGACCCGGCCGAATGCGAAGCCCAGCGCGCCGGCCCGGCCGTTGTCCAGGGCGTAGGCACGGTCGAAGGAGAACGGTGAGGCGGCTTCGCCCGGTCCGACGACCCGGTACCGCGGCCGCCGCCCGAGCTGCGCGGCGACGGTCTCGCAGAGCGCGATGACATCCGGCGCACCGTGCGAGGCCGCGTTGACGGGTCCGGTGAAGGTCTGCTCCGCCGTCCAGTGCAGGAAGTCCGCCAGCTCCCGGTGATGGATGAACGAGGTGGCGTACGGGGCCTCGTGGACGGCGACCGGGGTCCCGGCGCCGATCCGCTCCACGTAGTGCGCCAGCCGCCCGGTGAACTCCGCCCGGCCGCCGCCGAGGACGTGCGCGCTCCGCACGGACACGTACGGGAAGGCGGGCTCGCGCAGGAAGACGGCCTCGGCCTGCCGCTTTCCCTCGGCGTAGGCGTACGCGGGACCGTGCGCGTGCGGACCCGGCCGGTCGAGCGGCAGGCGCGCGAGGTCGAGGTGCGCCTCGGTGACGGCGCCCGGGCCGGTGGTCGCGGGGGTGGACGGGACGGTGGTCGCGGCGGCGGACGGGACGGTGGTCGCGGCCACGGACGGGGCCGGGGCCGTGAGAGAGGCGGGGAGCGTGGCCGGGTCGTACACCTCCATCGTCGAGGTCATCACATAGCGCCCGGTCCGCCCGGTGAACACTCTTCGGGCGACGGCGGCCTGCAGCGGCGTGTAGCAGACCTGGTCGACGACCACGTCGAAGGTGCGCGGGCCCAGCGCCGCCCGCAGCCGCTCCTCGTCGTCCCGGTCGGCGACGAGGTGGCCCACGCCCGGGGGCGGTGGGCTGGAGCCCCGGTTGAGGACCGTGACCTCGTGCCCCGCGTCGCGCACCCGGGTGACCAGGGTCTTTCCGAAGTACCGGCTGCCGCCGATGACCAATATCCGCTTCATGGGTGCGACTCTGCCGCTGTATCGTCCCCAGCGGAACCGATGAGCTGCTGAACGGGTGTTAAGGAAAACCGATGATCGATGTGCAGCGGCTGCGCGTCCTGCGGGCGGTGGCCGAGCACGGCAGCTTCAACAAGGCGGCCGGCGCCCTGCTGCTGACCCCGTCGGCCGTCTCCCAGCACATCGCGGTGCTGGAGCGCACGCTCGGCCACCCGGTCGCGGTGCGCAGCACCCGCGGGGTCACGCTCACCGAGCCGGGCCGGCTGCTGGTGGAGGCGGCGCAGGCGATTTCCGCCGAACTGGATCAGGTCCGCAGGGAGATCGACCGGCTGACCGAGGAGCGGCCGCGCCTGACGGTCGCCACCTTCACGAGTGGGGGCCGGCACCTGCTGCCCCTGGCGCTGTCCCGGTTCGTGGCCGCGCATCCGCAGGTGGAGCTGACGGTGGTGGAGAGTGAGCCGGAGGAGGCCGTCCCGATGGTGCGCGGCGGCGCGGCCGATCTCGCGCTGACCTACCACTTCGACGGGCCGGCGCCGGTGCGTCCGGGCGAGCGCCCGGCGCTCGACTGGGAGCCGCTGATGGAGGATCCGCTGTGGCTGGTCCTTCCACGCGGCCACCGCCTCGCCGGCCGGGCCTGGGTGGACCTGGCCGAACTCTCCGCCGACCGCTGGGTGCTGGGCTGCCTCAAGACGGAGGCGTTCCTGCGCCGCTACGCGGAACTCGCCGGCTTCGACCTCCGGGTGGGCGCCTCCACCACCGACTACTTCTTCGCGCAGACGCTGGTCGCAGCGGGCGTCGGGGTCTCCCTCGTCCCCCAGGTCGCACTGGCCGAGGCCCCGGAGCCGGCCGTGGTCCGCGTCGGACCCCCGCGGCCTGCCCGGCACATCGGCCTGGTCCTGCCGCGCCGCCGCCGCGCGAACCCGTACACCACGGCTCTGACCGAGGCCTTGACAGCCGCCGCCTCGACGGGGACCGGAGTCCGCCCGTGAACGACCTCCTGTGCGCCCAGGCCGCCAACCCGGCTTTGCCGTCCGACCTGGTCGACCGGCTGATCGCGCCGGCCGTGGCAGGCCCCGACCCGTCCGAGCTCCCCGACCGCTCCGACGAGCTCGTCACCATGCTGATCGGCAACCTGGCCTAACGCGCCGACCTCGGCCCGCCCAGGTGGCCGCCCTGGCCGCACGCGACGAGGACACCGCCGTGCGGTCCTCGCACGGGTCGCGGCCAACCGGGACGCCTCCGCGGAACTGCTGGCGGAGCCGGCACGGCACGAATCGCCGGTACGGCGGGCACTGCGGGAGATCGCCTCGCATCCGAACGCGACCGCCGAAGCGCTGCTGCCCTGCCTGGCGGACGAGAGGGCGCGGGTGCGCGCCGCCGCCCACCCGGCGCTGCCGGCGGCGGTCCTCGTGGAACTGCTCGCCGACGAGGACCGGCGGGTGGTGGAGGCGGCGGCCGGCAATCCCTCGCTGCCGCGCGCCGTGATGGCGGAGCTGGTGCCCTGAGGGGCCGCCGGGGGCGTCAGGGGGCCGGAGACGTCGGACGGCGCGGTCCGGCTTCGGCGCGGGGCGCCGGGGCGCCGGAGCGCCGAGGCGCCGGAGCGCCGGAGCAGGGTTGCGGAGGCCGGCTGCGGAGCGGTCACCCAGGTTCCGGAGCACGCGCCGGACCTGGGGAAGAGCTGACCGAGCCCGGGGTCACCAGGCCCGTCTCGTAGGCGAGCACCACGGCCTGGGCCCGGTCGCGCAGGGACAACTTCGCGAAGATGCGCGCCACATGGGTTTTCACCGTGGCCTCGCTGAGCGTCAGGTCCCGGGCCAGTTCCGCGTTGGAGCGGCCGTGGCCCATCAGGGTCAGCACCTCGCTTTCGCGCGGGGTCAGTGCGGCCAGCTCCCGGTGGGTGCCGGCGGCCGTGGCGCGGTCCGGGCCGGCCGCGGCCGGGGCGCAGCGTTCCACCAGGCGGCGGGTGATCGACGGGGAGAGCAGCGCGTCGCCGGTGCCGACCAGGCGGACGGCGGCGGCGAGGTGTTCGGGGGTGACGTCCTTGAGCAGGAAGCCGCTGGCCCCGGCGGCCAGGGCGGCGTACACGTACTGGTCGAGGTCGAAGGTGGTCAGCATGATCACCCGGCAGTACGGGGCTTCGGCGAGGATGCGCCGGGCGGCTTCCAGGCCGTCCATGTTCGGCATCCGGATGTCGAGCAGGACCACGTCCGGGCGCAGCCGGCGCACCGCCGCGACCGCCTCCACCCCATCGGCGGCCACGCCGACCACGTCGATCCCGCGGGCCGTCAGGATCAGCCGGAAACCGGTGCGGACCAGGTCCTGGTCGTCGGCGATGACCACGCGGGGCGCCGGCGCGGCGGGCTCCGCCGCGGGCCCGGCGGGCGTGCTCACGGCCGGTCCAGGGGGAGTCGGGCACGCACCCGGTAGCCGCCGCCGAGACGGCGGCGGGCGTCGAGGTCGCCTCCGTAGACGGCGACGCGTTCGCGCAGGCCGAGCAGTCCGCGGCCGGCGCCCTCGGCCTTCGGCACGGTGGCGCCGCCGGTGGGCCCCGGTGCGGGCGGGCCTCCCGTCAGCACGCTCGGTCCGCCGTTGAGCACTTCCACCCGCAGCGCGTGTTCCGCGTACCGCACCGTCACCTCGGTCCTGCCTCCGTGTCCGTGTTTGAGCGCGTTGGTCAGCGCCTCCTGGATGATCCGGTACGCCGTGACGTCGATGCCGGCCGGGAGCGGGCGCGGGTCTCCTGATATCCGCACCTCCACCGGCAGGCCGGCGAAGGCGAACCGGTCGATCAGCGGGCTGAGCCTGGCGAGACTCGGCTGCGGCGACAGCCGGCCGGCCCCGGCCCCGTGCGGCTCGTAGGTCTCGTACGGCTCGTCCGCGCCGTCCTGGGCGGGTGCGAGCAGGCCCAGGAGGTGTCGCAGTTCGGTCATCGTGTTCCGTCCGGCCTGCTCCACGGCGCCCATCGCCGCCGAGGCCTCCTCCGGCATCGTGCCCAGTACCTCGCGGGCGGCCCCCGCCTGTACCACCATCAGGCTCACGTTGTGGCTGACGATGTCGTGGAGCTCCGCCGCGATCCTGGACCGCTCGGCGTCGACGGCGGTACGGGCCGCGCTCTCGCGCTCCCGCTCCAGCAGCCAGCCTCGCTGCTCGGTCGCCGCCCGGTGGGCGCGCCGGGCACGCCGAAGGGCCAGGCCCAGCCCGCCGGCCGTGGCCGCGGACACGCAGGCCGCGACGACGGCGATGATCAGCTCCACCCTCAACTCCCCGGCCCTCGTACGTCGGTGTCATTCTGCCGGAAGGCCGCCGTACATCCCCAGGATGACCTGCCCTGACGTTTACATCCGGGGACTGACGCACCGTCCGCGGCCGCCACCTTAGGTTCGGGCCATGACAACTGATCACGACAGGGCACGGCAGGTCGTCGTACGACTTGACGGTGTGCACAAGGAGTTCGGCGACGCGAAGGCCCTGGACGGCCTGTCCCTGGAGATCCGGGCGGGTGACGCGGTGGCCGTGATGGGCCCCTCGGGCTGCGGCAAGTCCACACTGCTCAACATGGTGGCCGGGCTGGACCGGCCGACGGCCGGCACCGTCGAGGTGCAGGGCCAGGATCTGGGCAGGATGAGCGAGACCGGATTGGCGCTGTTCCGGCGCCGGCACATCGGCATGATCTTCCAGTTCTTCAACCTCATCGACGACCTGCCGGCCCTCGACAACGTGGCGCTGACCGCCCAGTTGACCGGCACCCCCGCCCGGCAGGCGCGCCGCCGGGCCCTGGAGCTCCTCGACGAGCTCGGCGTGGCCGACCGCAGGAACACCTATCCCGCGACGCTGAGCGGCGGAGAACGCCAACGCATCGCCGTGGCACGGGCCTTGATGAACCGTCCGGCGCTGCTGCTGGCGGACGAGCCGACCGGCGCCCTCGACAGCCGGTCGGGCGAGCAGGTGATGGACCTGCTCATCGACCTCAACCAGATCGGCCAGACCCTGCTGATCGTCACGCACGACCCGCATCTGGCCACCCGCTGCGCCAGCCGCCTGGTCGAGGTCGCCGACGGGCGGGTCGCCCGCCAGAGCGCACTGGAGGCGACCGCGTGAGCGCCGTGTGGCGGGCCTCGCGCGCGGCCGTGAAGCGCCGCAGGCTCCAGACCTTCGTCATCGGCCTGGTCGTGCTCTGCTCGACCACGACCGTCCTGCTCGCTCTGGGGCTGCTCGACGTAGCCACCAGCCCGTTCGACAAGGCGTACGCCGCCCAGCGCGGCCCGCACACCGTGGCGGCCTTCGACACGGCGAAGGCCTCCCCCGAGCAGCTGGCGCAGACCGCCGGGCGGCCCGGTGTGACGGCCGCCGCGGGGCCGTTCGGACAGAGCCTCGTGGACGTACCCAGGGGCTGGCTCTGGATGCCGGGCGGCTCCCTCACGGTCGTGGGCCGGGCGGACCCGGGCGGCCCGGTGGACCGTGTCGAGGTCCTGGAGGGCCGCTGGGCGACCGCGCCCGGCGAGATCGTCGTCGGCTGGACCTCCGGCGGCTCCCCCGGCCCGAAACTGCTGGGAACCAAGCTGGAGGTCCCCGGATCCGCGCCGCTGACCGTCGTCGGTTTCGCGGCCGCCATGAGCAAGTCCGCGGACTCCTGGGTCTCGCCGGAGCAGATGGCCACGATGCGTCCGGCCACCTCGCAGATGCTCTACCGCTTCACGGACTCCTCCACGGACGCGCAACTGGACTCCGCACTGGCCGGGGCGACCGCCGGGCTCCCCGAGGGGTCGCTGACCAGCGCGCACACCCACCTCGGACTGAGGAAGGCCTTCTCGTCACTGGCCGACGCCTATCTCCCCTTCATGACCCTCTTCGGGGTCCTCGGCCTGCTGGTCTCCGCCCTGATCGTCGGGAACGTCGTCAGCGGGGCGGTCGTCTCCGGGTACCGGCACATCGGCGTGCTCAAGGCCCTGGGATTCACCCCGAACCAGGTGGTCGTCGTATACCTGACGATGATGGCCGTGCCGGCGGTCGTCGGATCCGTCCTCGGCACCCTGCTCGGGAACGCGCTGGCCGAGCCCATCCTGAGGGTCGCGTTCTCCGGCATCGAGACGGGCCGGGCCGCCGTCGGGGGCGTCGGCCCATGGGTGTCGGCCGTCTGCCTGCTGGGCATGCCCGCGCTCGTCCTGCTCACCGCCCTGATCCCCGCGCTGCGGGCGCACCGGCTGTCGGCGGCCCGGGCGATCAGCGCGGGCAGCGCCCCCCGGACGGGCCGCGGGCTGCGCGTCCAGCGCGTCCTCGGCGGCAGCCGGCTGCCGCGTCCGGTCAGCATGGGCCTGGGTCAGCCGTTCGCCCGCCCCGGCCGCACGCTGCTGACCATGGCGGCCATCGTCCTCGGCGTCACCACGGTGACCCTGGCGACCGGGCTGACCAGCACGATGCTGGCGTACAGCGAGGCCGGCCGGGGGGATGGCGGCGCACGGGTCATGGTGGAGGTCGGGGGACCCGGCAACGGAGGGACCCCTCCCCTGCTCGGCGACGCCCAGATCGAGGAACGGCTGCGGGCCCTGCCCGGTGCGACGCAGGTACGGGCCCGCGCACTGGCCCAGGTGACCCTCCTCGGGCAGAGCCAGCCCGCCTTCGCCGACTTCCACCGCGGGGACGGCGCCTCGTGGGCCGGCCAGATCGCCGAGGGCCGGATGCCCGAGGCGGCCGGCGAGGTCATCGCCGGGCCCGCCTTCCTGACCCAGCGCGGGCTGAAGGTCGGCGACCGGGTCACCCTGGCGCTGAACGGCAGACAGATCTCCGCGACCGTCGTGGGTGAGCTGATCGAGGGCAACGCCCGGGCCCTGGAGGCCTCCTGGGAGACCCTCACCCCCCTGGCGCCGGAGGTCCGCGCCCTCGAGTACGCGGTACGGCTGGCTCCCGGAGCCGACGCCCGTGCCTATGCCGAGGCGGCCGAGGCGGCCGACCCCGGCCTGCGCGCGCACGTATCGGACGCGGGGAACTCCGCCACCATCACCGTCGTCACCTTCTCGTCGGTGTTCACCGTCCTGCTGAGCGTCGTCGCGTCGCTCGGCGTCTTCAACACCGTCCTCTTGGGCGTCCGCGAGCGCCGCCGGGACCTCGGCATGCTCAAGTCGATCGGGATGACTCCGCGGCAGGTCGTGGTGATGACCGTGACCTCGGTGGTGGGAGTGGGCGCGGCCGGCGGGCTGCTCGGCGTCCCCCTCGGAGCCCTCGCGCACCGGCTGGTCGTGGACAACGTCGGGGTGGTCGCCTTCCCGGAGTCGATGAAGAACGTCTGGGACGCACCGCAGTTGACCGGCCTCCTGCTGGCCGGGGTCGCGATCGCCGTTCTCGGTGCGCTCGTTCCCGCCCGGTCGGCGGCCCGGATGACGATCGCGGCGGCCCTGCACACCGAGTAGGGCGGGCGGGCGGCGGCGCCCGGCCCCCAAGCCCTTCTCGCTCCTCGCCCCTCGGCCCCACGCCCCTCTCGCCCCTCGGCCGTCGGCCGTCGGCCGTCGGCCGTCGGCCCGAATCGAGCGATTTCGTCACTTCCCCGGGCCGGGGGTCGTTAGGGCCTGGGGGTTGACTCGGGGGCGAAGGGATGACGTTATGCGGCAGTTTCCTCTGGAGATGCACCACGTGGCACCCGGCCGGGTGGTCGAGTGGCGGCTCAGGTCCACGGCGGCGGAGGCGGGCCCCACGGGTGACCCGGCGAGCAGGAAGGCCTCCTTCAACCAGGACAAGCACTTCAGCGTCGCCGAGGAGAGCCGCGCTGCGGACGACCCCGTCGCGTCCTGGGTCGCGGTCACCTTCGAGGTCGCCGGCCCGCTGGACGAACAGGCCCTGGCGCAGTCCCTGCTCTCCTTCGTCCGGCGGCACGAGGTCCTGCGATGCGCGTTCCGCCGTCTGGCCGGGGAGCTGTCCTGCGAGCCCTTCGACCCCGCCGAACTCGCCCTGGAGCCACGGCACGTAGGCACCTTCGCCACTTCCGACCTCCTGCGCGACTTCCTCGTCGAACGGTTCAAGCGGAGCATCGACACCCTCTCCTGGCCGCTGTTCACCATGGGCGCGGTGCTCCGCGAGGACTCCGCGACCGTCTACCTCGCCTTCGACCACATCGTGTGTGACGGCATGTCGATGCCGATCGTCGTCCGCGAGGTGATGACCGCCTACGAGGGTCTGTGCCGCGGCGAGGACGTCGAACCGGCGCCCGCCCCCAGCTACCTCGACTTCGCCGACGAGCAGCGCCGCCGCTACCTCGCGATCGACGCCGACGACGAACGGCTGGACCACTGGCGCACGTTCATCGAACGGGGCGGCGAGTTCTTCCCCCGCTTCCCGCTCGACCTCGGCGTCGAGCCGGAGCGGATGTACCCGATCGTCAACGAGGCCTCCCTGCTGCTGGACGCCGCCGAGACGGAGGTCTTCGAGAAGACCTGCCTGACGGTCGGCGGGAAGCCGTTCATGGGGGTGCTCGCCTCCGTCGCCGTCTGCCTGCGCGAGGCCGGCGGGCCGGGTGTCTACCGGGGGCTCATGCCGGTCAGCGAGCGCGGCCGGGGAACGTGGACCGACTCGGTGGGCTGGTTCGTCAACACCATGCCCATCGAGTTCGACGCCTCGCCCGGCAGGGACTTCGCCCAGGTCATGGGCTCGGTCCGGGCCGGCTTCACCGATATGATCAGCCATGTCGACGTGCCGTTCGTGCGGGCGTGGGAGCTGCTGGCGCCCGAGGAGTTCGCCGCCCGCGCCTGGCCGTATCCGGTGAACTTCTTCTCGTACATCGACATGCGCAAGTGCCGGGGCGCCGAGCGCCACGACGAATGGCAGCCCGCCACCCACGTGTGGTCCGCGCGGGCCAACGGGGCCTGTTCATGGTTCCAGCGGGATGCGGACGGGATGCACATGAACTCCCTGTACGTCGACACCCCGGCGGCCCGCCGGACGATGGGCGACTTCCAGGAGGCGCTGCGCCTGACGGTCCAGAACGTGGCCCGATCCGGCGGCTTCCGCCGGCCCATCGCGCTGACCCCGCCGCGCCGGGCTGCACGGAGCCCGCTGAACGTGGCCGCGTACGCGCGGCGCGGCTGACCGAAGCTAGGGCCCGCCCCGGACGCGGGCCGCGCGCCGCAGGAGGAGGCTGCGCTCCTGCTCGTTGCGGGTGAGCGAGGCTGCGCGTTCGAACTCCGCTCGGGCCTCGCCGCGCCGGCCGAGCCGCTCCAGCAGGTCTCCCCGTACGCTCGGCAGCAAGTGGTAGGAGCGCAGGGCCGGTTCCTGCGTCAGGGCGTCGACCAGCGGCAGGGCCGCCTCCGGCCCCTCGGCCATCGAGACCGCGACCGCCCGGTTGAGCTCCACCACCGGTGACGGGATCAGCCGGACGAGCCGCCCGTACAGGGCGGCGATCCTCGCCCAGTCCGTGTCCTCGTAGCGGACCGCCGCCGCGTGGCAGCCGGCGATCGCGGCCTGAACGGAGTACGGGCCGTTGCCGGCCTGGCGCAGGGCCCGGGCGCCGCGGTCGATGAGCATGCGGTTCCACCGGGCCCGGTTCTGGTCGGCGAGCAGCACCGGTTCGCCGTCGGGGCCGGTGCGGGTGGCGATCCGGGACGCCTGGAACTCCAGCAGCGCGGCGAGGCCGTGCACCTCGGGCTCCCCGGGCATCAGGCCGGCCAGGACGCGGGCCAGGCGCAGGGCGTCCTCGCACAGGGCGGGGCGGACGAGGTCGTCGCCGGCGGTGGCCGAGTACCCCTCGTTGAAGACGAGGTAGATGACCTCCAGGACCGAGGAGAGCCGTGCCTCGCGGTCGGCGCCGTACGGGACCTCGAAGGGCACCCCGGCCTTGGCCAGGGTCCGCTTCGCCCGCACGATGCGCTGGGCGACGGTGGGCTCGGAGGTGAGGACGGCGCGGGCGATCTCCTGGGTCGTCAGTCCGCCCATCAGGCGCAGGGTCAGGGCGATCCGGGCGTCCGTGGCCAGGACGGGGTGGCACGAGGTGAAGATCAGGCGCAGCAGGTCGTCGTCGATGTCCTCGGGGTCCGCCGGTTCGGGGGGCGGCGGCGCGTCCTCCAGGGTCCGGCCGACCTCCGCGAGCTTGCGCGCGTATGTCTCCTTGCGGCGGACGAGGTCGATCGCGCGGTGCTTGGCGGTGGCCGTGAGCCAGGCGCCCGGCCGGTCCGGGACGCCCGACTCGGGCCACTGTTCCAACGCGGCGACGAGGGCGTCCTGGGCGATCTCCTCGGCGATGCCGACGTCGCGCACGATACGGGCGACACCGGCGATGATCCGCGCGGACTCGATCCTGAACACCGCTTCGACTGCTTGGGCCGCACTCACTGCCGTCACGGCCACCCATCAGAGCAGCCGTGACGATGCAGGGCAAACGCGGCGGCGCGGCCGCGCGGGGATCACATTTCCTGGATCTCCCGGACCTCGGCGCTGACGTTCCACTCCGCCGGGTGGATCTCGAGGAACCGGCGGGTCCACTCGATGGCCTCGGCCTTGTCCTTGCACTGTGTCAGGGAGTAGCCGCCGATGACCTCCTTGGTCTCGGTGAAGGGGCCGTCGGTGTAGCTGATCTTCCCGCCGGACCAGCTGACGCGCGTCCCTTCGGAGGTGGGGAGCAGCCCGGCCGTGTCGAGCATGACCCCGGCCTTGGTGATCTCCTCGTGGAGGGCGCCCATCCGCTGCTCGAAGTCGGCGGGGAACGCGGTGTCGGGGGAGAGTTCCTGCTCGTTGATGCGGATCATCGTCAGGAAGCGCGGCATGGTGACTCCTCGGTCGGAGGGCGGGGACTTTCCCCGCCTCTCACCCCTGCGTCGAACGGGAGACGCCCGGATCGACGGCTCTCGGGAAATTCTTCGAGGAATTTCCGGGGGCGGCCACCCGGCGTCGCTCTCAGCGGCTGTCGCCCGTCCAGTCCCAGTGGCCCGGGTCGCCCGCGCGACGGCGGTAGTGGGCGCGGCCGCCCGCTCCGTAGCGCCCTATCTCGGTGGGGAGCCTGGCCTCCTCGGCGAGCCGGGGCGCGCTCCAGCCGGTGATGTCCAGGAGGAGCCCGTCGAGCGGCCCGCCGACCAGCTCGCCGTAGACGTGGCCGGGGCGGGGTCCCGGGTCGGGGTCCTCGTGGTCGGCGCCGTAGACCCGGCGCCGGAGCATCCTGTCGTCCATGCAGCTCAGCTTCACAGGCACCACTGACAACGGGCCCGGCGGCCGTCGCCGCGTGCGGCGGCGATGATGGGGTCCGCCCTCCCGACCGAGGGGGCGCACGAGCGAGGAGCGACACGCATGGCACGTCGGGTGCACCAGCCACTGGAGAACCAGGAGTTCGACTTCATCCTCTCGATGACGACGGGGCCCGTTCTCGCCTACTTCTGCGGCACCTGGCCCAAGGCCGTCGAGGCGTGCCGTGCGATGGACGCGGTCGTCGGTGAACTGACGCAGGAGTACGGGACGCGGTTCACGGCCGTCCGCGCCGACATGACCCGGTGCCCGGAGCCGACGAGGCGCTACGGCGTGACGAGCGCGCCGACCGCCGTGCTCATCAAGGACGGCGAGGCGGTCGCGAGCCAGGCCGGGCCGATGACGCGCGAGGAGTTCCGGGCGTTCCTGGACTCCCACCTTTGACCGGTCCGGTCAAGCGGGCGGCGGTGGCGGCCACGGTGCCCTCCACGTCGGGGGCACCGGGGGCGGGCCCGGTGGGGGCACGATCATCTGATGCCGGCCCTTGCGGTGCCCGGACCAGGCGGCACCGAACTCCTGCGCGGAGATCCGGTACGGGACGCGGGGCCGCGTCCTCGACGTACAGGACATCGCCCTCGTAGCCCTCGTACCCGGCGAAGGCCGCGGTGTACGGATCGGCACCGGCCGTCTCACGGGTGTCCGCGTGCACGGCAGCCCGGACCTGGCCGGAGCCGGCGAGCGGACTTCCTGTACAGTTGTCCAGGAAATCGGGCGCGGTGGCGTTCCCGCACATCCCGACAGTCCCCCCGAGAAGTGGAGACGGCCATGCATGCGGTCGCTCAGATCCTGATCGGCCTCGTGGCCGCGCTGCACGTGTACTTCCTGGTCCTGGAGATGTTCCTGTGGCAGCGGCCGCCGGGCCGCGCTCTGTCCGGCTTCGACGCGGACACCGCCCGCCTCACCGCACCGCTCGCCGCCAACCAGGGCCTCTACAACGGCTTCCTCGCCGCCGGCCTCGTCTGGGCGCTCGTCATCGACTCGCTCGCCACGCAGATCTTCTTCCTCGTCTGCGTGATCGTGGCCGGGGTGTACGGGGCGGCGACCGCCAACCGCCGGATCCTCATGGCCCAGGCCCTGCCCGGCGCCCTCGCCCTCGGCGCGGCGCTGCTGGCCGCGTGAGCCCGCACGGCCCGCTCGAGGAAAGCCCTCGGGAGGACCCGCGCGAGGAAGGCCAGGGCGGGCGAAGCCAGGGCGAGATGGACCCGCGCCCCGAGGACCCCCGCACGGCCCGGACCAAGGCCCGGCTGCGCGAAAGCCTGCTGGCCGAGTGCGCCGACCGGCCGCTCACCGAGGTCCGCGTGTCGGCGGTGGTCCGCCGGGCGGGCGTCGGCCGCGCCACGTTCTACCTGCACTACGAGGACCTCACGGCGCTCGCCGTGGACACGTGCGCCGATGTGGTGCACGCGGCGGTCGACGCCCTGCACGCCTGGCAGACCGGTCCCTCCTCGCTCCCCCCGGCACGGCCCCCGGCCGCCCTGGCGGATTTCCTGGCGGCTGCCGCCGATCGTGCACCGCTCTACCGCACGCTCCTCCTGCCGGGCGGCGGCGGCCCGCTCGGCGACCGCCTCCACCGGGAGCTGCGCGAGCGCGCCCGTACCGAGCGCGCGGCGGTGGGCGCCCCACACCCGGAGCTCGTCGCCTCGGCGGTCGCCGCCGCCTTCACGGGGGTCCTCGCGGACTGGCTGCACGAGGGCATCCCGGCGGGTCCGGAGGCGCTGGCGGATCGCCTGTGGCTGCTCCTGCTGGCCCTCCACCGCGCCATCGGCGACCCGTAGGACGGGGGCGGCGCGGGCCTGCCGGGCCCGGAGCGCACGAAACCCCGCCGGACTCGCCGGCGGGGCTCGGTTCACGGGCGCAGCTCGTGAAGCGGACTACCCGAGGGGAACCACCCGCTCAGCCTGGGGGCCCTTGGGGCCTTGGGTGACCTGGTACTCGACGCGCGCGTTCTCCTCGAGCGACTTGAACCCGGTGGTCTCGATCGCAGAGAAGTGCACGAACACGTCAGGGCCGCCGTCGTCCTGCTGGATGAAGCCGAACCCCTTCTCCGAGTTGAACCACTTCACGATGCCTGTTGCCATCTGGCTGATCCTTCACAACGTTCCACTGCGGGCCGCACACGCGGCCGTCTCGATCGTGCCCAACAGTCCCTCACAGCACACGCTGAACGCGGCCAACCGGGGCGCGGCGCGCATTCGAACTTATGGCCGCGTTGTCGGTGAAACGGGGGAGCGGCCTCCGACCGGGGCCCTCGGCACGGCCCTCGGAGTGCTGCGGGAGGGCTGTCGGAGGACTACTGGAGGGCCGTCGGCCTGTTTCCGACGTGCCGACACCCGCAGTTCACGCGCCGCCCTCCGGCACGGGCGACGCGGTGGGGGTAAGAGGCCGGGGGGCCGCCGCAACGGCCCGGCGCGGTCCGCTGACCCGGCAGCCCAGACAGTCGGCGTGCCCCGTGCGGGCGCCGGCGTCCCGGGTGCGCCAGTCCCAGTCGGCCTCCGGGCGGGGTCCACTCGGCTTGCCCCAACCGGCGAGGTGCAGCAGCCAGGTGACGATCCCGGCCACGGCGACGACGCCGAGACCGATCCAGATCCCGGGGACCCAGGCCGTGCACACGGCGAGGCCCGCTCCGGTGAAGCCCAGCAGGGCCAGGGTGGTACCGGTCCAGCCGGCCACCGTGTGGCCGAGGTCGACGTGGCCGTGCGCACTCATGGTTCTCCCTGGTCGGACGGGCGGCAGTAGGCTCGAGGAGAGTTTCCCTTTATCTCACGAGCTAAGTTACTTAGATGCTAAGGAGTATTTGCGTGGAGGGCAAGTCCCGCCCCCCGGCCACGGCCGCGGAGGCGATGTCTCGCATGGACCAATACGTCGCCCTGGGCATCGTCGGCCAGCAGGAGGTGGCGCAGCGGCTCGGCCTCAACGTCACGGACCTGACCTGCCTGGGGCACATCCTGGGAGCCGGGGACACCCCACTGGCCGCCGGTGAGCTCGCCGAGCTGGTGGACCTGACCACGGGCGCCGTCACCGGGGTGCTCAACCGGCTCGAACGCGCCGGGTACGCGCGGCGCCGACCCGACCCCGCCGACCGGCGCCGGGTGCGGGTGGTGGCC
Organism: Streptomyces sp. NPDC054849; assembly: GCF_053610945.1. Taxonomy (NCBI): domain Bacteria; kingdom Bacillati; phylum Actinomycetota; class Actinomycetes; order Kitasatosporales; family Streptomycetaceae; genus Streptomyces; species Streptomyces sp. NPDC054849. Next base: position 6,452 of record NZ_JBSGZI010000065.1, on the reverse strand, counting down.
GAGCCCGCAGCGGCCGCCCGGGTCGTCGCCGTCTACCAGCCCTTCTACGACCGGCTCGGCGCCCTCTTCGCGGACTACACCCCCGACGAGATCGCCGTGATCGCCGACTGGTTCGAGCGCGCCTCGGTCGAGGTCAGGGCCCACTGTGCGCAGGTGCGGTCGGGAGAACTGGACGCGGAGGGGCCTTAGCCCCCACTGGTACCATGGGCGGTTGACCATCTTCTTCCCCGCTTCGAAAGGTTCTGCATGAGGAACCCGTCAGTTCATGGACGCTTCGGCGTGAAGGGCGGTGCCAAGGCCGGAGCGAAGTCCGGCGGCAAGACCCCCCGGAGCATCGGGCCGCAGGGCGAGTTCACGATGCACGAGCCGAAGTCGCCGGCGCTCCCGCCGGTGGAGTCGTTCGCCGAGCTCGACCTGCCCCGTGAGCTGGTGGAGACCATGGCCTCGCTGGAGGTCAGGGATCCGTTCCCCATCCAGGCCGCGACCCTCCCGAACGCGCTGGCCGGCCGGGACGTCCTCGGACGCGCACGGACGGGCTCGGGCAAGACCCTCGCCTTCGGTCTGGCCCTCCTGGCGCGGACGGCGGGACAGCAGGCGGACCCGAAGCGACCGCTTGCACTGATCCTCGTACCGACGCGCGAGCTGGCGCAGCAGGTGACCGAGGCGCTGGACCCGTACGCGGCCGCCCTGAAGCTGCGGATGGTGACCGTGGTCGGCGGGCTGTCCATCGGCCGGCAGGTGAGCACCCTGCGCACCGGCGCCGAGATCGTGGTGGCCACCCCGGGGCGGCTCAGCGACCTCATCGGGCGGCGGGACGTGCACCTGGAGCGGGTGAAGATCATCGTGCTCGACGAGGCCGACCAGATGTGCGACATGGGCTTCATGCCGCAGGTCACCGAGATCCTGGACCAGGTGCACCACGCCGGGCAGCGCATGCTGTTCTCGGCGACCCTGGACCGCAACGTCGACCAGCTCGTCCGGACGTACCTGAAGGACCCGGTCTCGCACTCCGTCGACCCGCAGGCAGGTGCGGTGACCACGATGGACCACCACGTGCTGCACATCCACGCGGCCGACAAGATCTCGGCGGCCACCGAGATCGCGGCCCGTGACAACCGGGTGCTGATGTTCCTCGACACCAAGCACGGGGTCGACCAGTTCGTGAAGCACCTGCGGGCCATGGGCGTACGGGCGGAGGGGCTGCACAGCGGCAAGTCGCAGCCGCAGCGCACCCGGACTCTGGCGCAGTTCAAGAGCGGCGCCGTCACCGTCCTGGTCGCGACCAACGTCGCGGCGCGCGGCATTCACATCGACGACCTCGACCTGGTGGTCAACGTCGACCCGCCCGCCGACCACAAGGACTACCTTCACCGCGGCGGCCGTACGGCCCGGGCCGGCGAGTCCGGCCGGGTCGTCACGCTCGTCACCCCGAACCAGCGCCGGGACATGGTCCGCCTGCTGGCGGACGCACGGGTCCGGCCCACCATCACGCAGGTGCGCTCCGGTGAGGCGGCCCTGAGCCGGATCACCGGCGCGAAGGCCCCCTCCGGGGTGCCGCTGGCCGGCGCGGCGCCGACCGACGCCAAGGGCAAGCCCTCCGGATCAGAGCTCGGTTTCCGCGGCATGGGCACCCGGCCGGGCCGACCGGGCGGCAAGGGCAAGGAGTCCCGCAAGACGCTGGAGGCCCGCCAGCAGGCCGAGGCCCGCCGCGCGGCCCGGGTACGCCGGGGCATCTGACACGCCACGCCCCCAACGCACCGCCCATCGGGCCGCGTTGGGGGCGTTCGTCTGCCCGGCCGCGCAAGGGATGCAGAGGGGGCGGAGGGGGTGCGTCGGCAGCCCGGACGGGAGCGAGCGTCCCGGCGGCAGGGCGCCGCGACCCGTCCGGTCAGACGGCGGTACGGCGGCGCAGGCGCTCGGCGGCGGCGTTGCGGACGCGGCGGGTTCGGGCGTCGCCGGCGAGCAGGCTCAGGGCCTCGTAGGAGTGCAGGGACTGGGCGGCGGTGCGCTGACACCAGTCGGAGGCGGCGGTGAGTTCCGCCGCGGACCAGGGCTCGTCGCGGGTGATGGCCTTGAGCAGGATCCACTCCCGCAGCCGGCGCTCGGGAAACGCGCGGCCGTCCAGCTCGGCGGCCATGGCGCAGGCCCAGGCGGGGAACCCCTCGTCGGCGAGCAGCCGCGCCGCCCGCCGGTCGAGGTGGGTGACCACCGCGCTCTCGGCCATCACCGGGTCGGGATCGCGCAGCACGGCGGCCACGGCCTCGGCTTCGGCGCTCTCCCCCATGGCCAGGGCCAGGAACTCCAAGTGGCGGCCGTAGCGCCAGTGTTCGGGCGGCATGCCCGCCTCGGACCTGCTCATCGGGCGGCGCCCGCGCGGACGCGTCCGGCCCACGCATCGTCCGGGCGCGGCTCCCGGCCGACCCCGGCGTTCCGTCCACGGCGTTCCCGCGCGCCGGCCGTCACGGTCTCGGCCGCGATGGCCCTGGTCTGCGCGGCGCCGGTGACGGCGGGGTCGGACCGACCGCAGTCGATGCCGGCGGTCGACTGCGCCCCACCGCCGGCCACCGGCATGACCAGAACCCGAGTCGGCATGCCTATGGCAGGCCGCTGCTGCTTCTTCCCTCTCGCCATGGCACCCATTCCACACGACTGCCGCGAACGGCCGTCCGCCAGGGTGCCGTTACGGGCCGCCTGCCTCGTGCTCCCTGATCGCCGCCTCCACCAGGGCGCGCGCGGCCCAGGTGATGGCCTCCTGTTCGGCCTGCGGGTCGAGGCCGCGGACGTCACGCAGGGCGACCTGCGCCTCCCAGCCGACCACGATGGTCAGGGCCGAGATCAGCCGCCGGAACGCCTCCTGGCTCAGGGTGCCGCGGAGCGGTTCGCAGGCCTGTTCCAGCCATTCGATCCGGCGGGGGCCCCGGCGCGGGCCGGTCGCCACCCGGGTGTCGCTCGCCGTCGGCGGGTCGACGGTCAGGCGGATCAGCCGGCGGCCCAGGGGAAGCGACTGCGGTGAGTACTTCAACAGCGTCCGGATGAGGGCGTCCACCCGCGCCGCGGGGTCGTCGGCGATCGCGGGGTCGGTCAGCGCCTCCTCGACCGGGGGCTCGTTGAGCGCGCCGGCGGTCGCGTCGATCAGCAGGTGGTCGAGGCTCGGGAAATACACGTAGACCGTGCGGCGGGACACGTCCGCGGCGGCCGCGATCTCGTCGATGGACGGCGTCGCTCCGCCGGCGCTCAACCTGACCGCCGCCTCGACGATCGCTTTGCGGGTGCGGCGGCGCTGGGCCTCGCGGCCGCCACGGCGGACCGGATCGTCACTGGTCATGTCCTGTCGCTCCCAGGTCGGGCGGGGTGGTCGGGGTGGGCGGGGGCCTTGACGGCCGCTCACCCCATGAGTATATCTTCATGCAGTCATTGCATAGCAGTGCAGTGAGTGCACTCTCGTGAGTCACCTATGGCCCAGCTCACATGTTCGTACCTGTCACAGCGACCCGGTCGTCGGTGTCTTGTGCCCGACAGCCGACAGCCGACAGCCGAGAAGAAGGAGACACCATGAGCGAGAACACCGAGGTGGTCGTGATCGGCGGCGGATACGCCGGCGTCATGGCGGCCAACCGCCTGACGCAGCGCGGCGACGTGACGGTGACTCTGATCAACCCGCGCCGGACCTTCGTCGAGCGGATCCGCCTGCACCAGCTGGTGGGCGGTTCCGACGACGCGGTCGTCGACTTCCGAGAGGTCCTGGCCGAGAGTGTCGGGCTGGTCGTCGACACCGTGACCCGCATCGACGCGGCCGCGCGCAGTGTGGCGCTGGCGTCGGGCGGCACGGTCGGCTACGACTACCTGATCTACGCGGTGGGCAGCGGCAGCGCCGACCCGGCCGTGCCCGGAGCGGCCGAGTTCGCGTACCCGATCGGCACCCTGGAGGAGGCACAGCGGCTGAGGCCGCTCCTCGACGCCGCGCCCGCAACGGCCGCGGTGACGGTGGTCGGAGCCGGTCCGACGGGCATCGAGACCGCCGCCGAACTGGCGGAGGCGGGCCGCGCCGTGACCCTCGTCTGCGGAGGGGTGCTCGGCCCGTACCTGCACCCTCGGGGGCGGCGCTCGGTCGCCAGGCGGCTGGCCCGGCTCGGAGTGACCGTGCTCGACGGAACCGGCACGAAGGTGACGGCCGTGACACGCGACGCCGTGCAGCTCGCCGACGGCCGCGAGACGCCGAGCACGGTGACCGTCTGGACGACCGGCTTCGGTGTACCGGACCTGGCCCTGCGCAGCGGGCTCAGCACCGACGCCCTGGGCCGCCTGCTCACGGACGAGACGCTGACCAGCGTGGACGACGTGCGCATCATCGCCGCCGGCGACTCGGCGGCGCCGTCCGGCCTGCCGGCGCGGATGAGCTGCCAGGCCGCGATGCCTCTGGGCGCGCGGGCCGCCGACACGGTGCTCAGCCGGATCGCGGGTGAGCGGCCCTCGACCCTCAACCAGGTGTTCGCCGGCCAGTGCATCAGCCTGGGCCGACGCGCCGGCATCTTCCAGTTCGCCCACAAGAACGACGTCGCGCTGTGGTTCCACATCGCCGGACGCCCCGGTGCGAAGCTCAAGGAGTTCGTGTGCAAGGGCGTCGTCAAGCACCTGGCCGACGAGGCACGCAAGCCCGGTGCGTACGGCTTGCACCGCGTTTCAGGTGGTGCGGTCCGCGAGCAGCTGCTGCAGGCCGGACGCGAGGAGGCGCCGGCCACCGCCGCACCGGTCGTCTAGGACGTGCGTGGTCGGTCCGGCCGGACCGCGGCGGATCCGGTGCACGGACCGCCACCGGTCGGTGGGCGGCGGTCGGCCGTCCGTGGGCTCAGGGTGTGGCGGCCAGCATCAAGGCCTCCGCGCCGACCGGCCGGTAGCCGGCGGCCTGGAAGGCACGGATGCTGCGCGCGTTGCCGGTGGCCTGCTGGGACCAGACCGGCTGCCCGTCGGGGACGAGGTGGCGGGCGGCGCGGGCCAGTTTCCGGCCCAGCCCGCGTTCGCGGGCGTCCTCGTCCACCTCGATCGCCGCCTCCCAGCGGCCCGCGACGCCCCGGCCGAGGACCAGGACTCCCCCGTCGGCCGACCAGACCCGTACGTCGTCGCGGCGCCTCAGGGCCCGCTGCACGCGGGGGTGGTCGGGGTCGGCCAGCGCCCGAAGGTCCAGCGGGGGCTCGCCGGACAGCGGACCCGCGACGGTGAGCAGGTCGATCGTGTCGGTGCTGCGTCCCGTGCGGTCCAGCAGTGCGGCCAGGAAGCGGGGGTTCATGGTGGCGGCCAGGGCGTCGCAGTCGAGGGCGGCGAGGGCGGCTCCCACCCAGGCCGGGTCCTCGTCGGTGAACACCACGGAGTGCGCGGTGAAGGCGATGACACCGGCGTCGCGCCGGTTCTCCTGCGGAACCACGGTCGTGCCGCCGTCCGGGGGCGGGAACCGCCCCTCGGCCGCCGCGTCCAGGATCTCCCTCAAGGTCTGTCCCATGGCCGTCAGACCTGCTCGAAGGAGAAGGACTTGATGAAGCAGTCGCGGGGCTGACCGATCGCGAAGAAGATGCAGTCGACCAGCGACTGCGCGGTGAGCGGGTCCTTCGCCGTGCGAGGGGCCCCCTCCCAGGACTCCGAGAGCGGGTCGTGGTTGTCGAAGTCCGGCGGGTAGAGGGAGATGACCCGGACGCCCTTCTCGCGCAGCCTGCGGGAGAGGATCTCGGTGAAACCGGCCTGGGCGCTCTTGGCGGCGTAGAAGGCGTCGTGCGCGTCGGACCGGTGGTGGCCGGTCTCTCCGCAGCCGGAGACCAGGGTGACGATGTCCGGCTTGGCCGACTTCAGGAGCAGCGGGAGGAAGGCCTTGGTGGCCAGGACGGTCCCGGTGGCGCCGGAGGCGAGCGTGTCGACGACGTCCTCGTCGGAGGCGGACAACAGGTCCGTGCCGTGCTGGTAGCGGGAGCCGTTGTTGACGAGCACGTCTATGTGGCCGGTGCGGGCGGCCACCGCGGCGGCGAACTCCCGTACGGAGGCGGCATCGGTGAGGTCGCAGGCGAAGGCGTGGACGCGGTCGGCGTCATGGCCCTGAGCGATGATCTCCTCGCGGACTCGCTCGGCGGCTTCGAGGGTGCGGGCCGAGAGGTGGACCTCGGCGCCCCGGCTCGCGAACTGGAGGGCGAGGGTACGCCCGAAATCGCGGCCGGCGGCGGTGATGACGACGCGGTGCTGCTCGAGTGCCATGTCTGCGCTCCTGATTCGTGGTCGGTACACATGATCTCAGGCGCGGCGCGGGGCTGGGCGGTTGGGGTGAATGGGCAGGGGCGCGGGTGGCTGGGGTGGCCGGGGTCTGGGATGGGAGGTGATCAGGAGGGGCCGGGTGGCCGGGTCCGGCGCGAAGCGCGGAGAGCCGGGCTTCCGGCGGCCCCGGCGGAAGCCCGGCGAGGCGCGGAGAGCCGGGC
>NZ_JBSGZI010000064.1:0-44655 GCF_053610945.1 Streptomyces sp. NPDC054849 | reverse complement strand
CGTTGTTAAACCCCCCCGGGCGGGGCCGCGCCCCCCCCCGCTTCGCTCCCCCCAACCCCCCCCGGGCCCGGGCGCGGCCCCCCCCCCCCGGCGCCTGGGGGTAATGGTGGGGCCGGCAGCGTCGCCCGACGCGGCGCCTTACGGCGGGACCGGTCGCAGCGATGGCCGGTGCCGTTTCGTAGGCTGCGGCCATGACTGAGACCCAGACGCCCCGCGACGCCTTCGAGCTGCTCATGGCCGGCAACCAGCGCTTCGTCTCCGGCACTCCCGAGCACCCGAACCAGGACGCCACCCGCCGCACCGAGACCGCACCGTCCCAGCAGCCCTTCGCCGTGCTGTTCGGGTGCTCCGACTCCCGGCTGGCCGCCGAGATCATCTTCGACCGTGGCCTGGGCGACCTGTTCGTGGTCCGCACCGCCGGGCATGTCGCCGGTACGGAAGTGCTCGGCAGCATCGAATTCGGCGTGAGCGTCCTCAACGCGCCTCTGGTCGTCGTCCTCGGCCACGACTCGTGCGGGGCCGTCGCCGCGGCCTGCTCCGCCCTGGAAGACGGACAGACGCCAGGCGGATTCGTCCGGGATGTCGTCGAACGGGTGACCCCGAGCGTGCTGGCAGCCCGCGCCGCCGGACGCGAGACGGCCGAGGAGATCCTGGCCGAGCACATCGAGCACACCGTGGACCTGCTGCTCGAACGCTCCCGCGTCCTGGCCGAACGGGTCGCCGACGGCCGCCTCGCAGTGGTGGGGCTGTCCTACCGGCTGGCCGACGGCAGTGCACAGCTCGTCGCCTCCCGCGGCGTCGATGCGGCGGTCCCCACCGCGTCCTGACCGTCCCGGTCGCGGCCGCTCACCGGGAGGGCCGGGGCCCCGCAGCCCGGCGAAGCCGGTTGGCGATCGCCAGCCCCATCCCGTCTTCCAGCGGCAGGGAGGCGATGATGAGGTCGCACCCTTGCTGGTCGAGCTCGCGCAAGAATCCATACAAGCCGTGCGCGTAGGCGTCCATCGAACCGGGGACCGTCACCACGGCGTGCGCCTTCACCGGGGCGTTGGCGAAGGTGGCAGGCACAAAGACGCCGACCTTGTGCCCCAGCCCTTGCGCGAGCTCGGCCTCGGCAACGACCTTCTCCGGCTCGACCAGGACAACCCGCGCACGCGGCGCGTAGTGCGACGGGTGCTGGCCCGGTACCCGGACATGACTCGTCGAGGGCACCGCGATCGAGCGCCCCAGCACCGCTTCGAGGTCCTCGCGCGTCACCCCGCCGGGCCGCAGGATGCTCGGGATCTCGCCCGTGACATCAACGATGGTCGACTCGACGCCGACCTCGCAGGAGCCGCCGTCGAGCACGAAGTCGACGGCATCACCAAGCTCCGTACGGACATGGTCGGCCGTCGTGGGGCTGACCGAGCCGAAGCGGTTGGCGGACGGGGCCGTGACGCCGCCACCGAAGGCCGACAGCAGCGCGAGGGCGACAGGGTGGTCGGGCACGCGCACGGCCACCGTCTCCAACCCGCCCGTCGCTTCCAGCGGCACCCGTTGGCCGCGCCGCAGGACCAGGGTCAGCGGTCCCGGCCAGAAGCGTTCGGCCAGCAGACGCGCAGTCGCGGGCACGGTCTCGGCCCAGTCGTCCAGGTGCTCCGCGGCGGCGATGTGGACGATCAGCGGGTGGGAGGGCGGACGCCCCTTCACCCGGAAGATGCTCGCGACGGCGGCAGGGTCCTCGGCGTTCGCGCCCAGACCGTAGACGGTCTCGGTCGGAAGGGCCACCAGACCGCCGGCGCGCAGCACCTCGGCCGCCCGCTCGATGTCACTGGTCGTTGCCGTCACCATCGCAGTACTCCACTGTTCCGCTCCCACGTCCATGACCTCGCCAGCAGATGACGGCAAGACCACGCCCTACGGACCTCATCATGCCGACCCGGCCCGGCGGTCCACCGCCAGGGGCCGCGCCGGCCAGGGCCACCACCTGCGCAAGCCCCGGAAGGGTCGGGCCGCTGACATGTTGCGGCCCCGGGTACCGGGCAGGTACCGGGGCCGCCGACCTGCACACGTCCATGAAGAGCCTTCTACGACCCGCGGACGCCTCACCCCATCAACGCCGCCGCACCGGCAAGGGCACGATCGGTGGCAACACCGCAGCTTCCCGCCTCACCTGGGACGATGCCCTCATGCAGCCGCTGCCCACTCCGTGCCCCGCTGACCAGGTCCCCGACGCCACCGCCGTCGACGCCTTCAACGCCGCGTACAAGCAGGCCAAGCAGCAGTACGCGGTGTTCGTCGCCGTCGAGAACCAGGGCCGGCGTTGGACGGTGAAAGTCGACGTGCTCACGGCCGGCCCGGACCACACCGTGAGCGATGCCGCGTTCGAAGCGATCCGCGCCGCCGTCATCCGCCTGTTCCACGCGCGGGAGATCCGCTCCGACTCCTCCGCCGGCCCGGTCTACTTCGTGCTGTACGACGTCGAGACCGAAGGCCGCGCCCGTCAACTCGCCGCCGCGCTGCACGCCGCCCTGTACGGCGACCTCGCACCCCTCACCCGCGCTGTGCCCGACCCATCGGATGCCCGTGCGGTGCGGCGGCCAGTGACGTCCGGACGAGCCCCGAGCGGACGGCCGGTACCTTTCGCCGAAGGCGAGCCCCTGCCCGTAGCAGGCAAGGCCGGCCAGCAGCGAGGATGCCCGTCATGACGTCCGACCAGAACCTGCTTCCCCTCCGCTCGACGCACTCAGCGCCTCTGGTATTCGGGGCGGGAGCGGCCATCGGCGTTCTGGGCGGGATGATCGGTTTGGGCGGCGCGGAGTTCCGCCTCCCGCTGCTGATCAGCCTGTTCTCCTCCGCCGTGCTCTCCGCAGTCATCCTGAACAAGGCGATGAGCCTGGTCGTGGTCCTGGTCGCGCTGCCCGCCCGCATGGCGGCGGTCCCGGCCGCCGAGGTGATCGCACACTGGCCGGTGGCGGCCAACCTGCTTGCCGGAAGCCTGCTGGGGGCATGGGCGGGAGCGTCCTGGGCGGTACGTATGCGCTCCGCCACCCTCTGCAAAGTGCTGGCCGCCCTGATGGTACTCATGGCCGCCGCCCTGCTGGTCACGCACACCACAACCCTGGGCACGCTCGATCTGCCGTTGTGGGCGCAGGTGCCGTGCGGGGTCGCAGCGGGCTTCGGTATCGGGGTGGTCGCGGCGATCATGGGCGTGGCCGGCGGCGAGCTGCTGATCCCGACGATCGTGTTGCTGTTCGGGGAGGGCATCAGGACGGCGGGAAGCCTCTCCCTGCTGGTCTCGCTGCCGACCATGCTGGTGGCCTTCGCCCGCTACAGCCGTGACGGCAGCTTCGCCGTACTCGGCGCCGACCTCCGCTTCACCATGATCATGGCCGCAGGCTCTATCGGCGGCGCCGTACTGGGCGGGCTGCTGCTCGGCGTATTCCCGGACCTGGTGCTCATCCCCGCGCTGGCCGTGATCCTGCTCGTCTCCGCGCTCAAGCTCGCCCGACACGACTGAGCCTACGAGCCGTCACAGAGGGCCAGTCGTGCGCTCAGGCGCTTGCATCCGGTACCCAGGTACAGGTTTACCGTCGGAGGTGTCCCCGCCCTGCGGGACACCGATGACGGGAGTGAGTGCGATGAGCGATCTGGCGTGGGTGCCGCAGTCCTGCACGTTGCCCACCGAGGAGCGGCCCCTGCGGGTCGCGGAGTGGGATGCGCTGTTCGCCGAGCGGCTGACGTCGCTGGTGAGGCCCGAGCCGCTGCGACTGCGCCTCGACCTGGCCGGCGAACCGGGTGTCGAGGAGCAGGTGCGGGACCTGGTGGAGCGCGAGAGCGGCTGCTGCTCGGCCTTCACCTTCACCACCACCTCCGGTAAGAACTCGGTCGTACTCGACATCTCGGTCGACCCGGCGCACGAGGCGGTCCTGGACGCGCTCGCCGCCCGGACCGCTGCCGCCAGGGAGCAGCGGTGAGTACGGGTCTGCGCAGCGGGCAGGTCGCCGAGGCGGCCGGGGTGAACGTCCAGACGCTGCGCTACTACGAGCGGCGCGGTCTGCTGGCCGAGCCGGAACGCAGCAACGGCGGCCACCGCCTGTACGGCGAGGAGGCAGTGACCGCGCTGCGGGTGATCAAGGCCGCCCAGCGACTCGGCTTCACGTTGGAGGAGGTCGCCGAGCTCCTGGAGGCAGGCCGTCACCGGCACGGCCGCCCGGTCGCCGGGCTCCAGGAGCGGGCCGCGGCCAAGCTCGCCGAGGTCGACGCGAAAATCGCCGACCTCACCACCATCCGCACCGCCCTGGCCACCGCCGTCGAGGCGGGCTGCGACGACCTCACCGTCTGCGCCCAAAGCCCGTGCTGTCCCATCCCCTTCACCGACCTCGCCGAGGAGAACCGCCATGCCGGACCCTGCTGCTGACCCGCGCCCCCAGAAGGCCCCCAAGGCGCTTGCGGGCCTGGCCGCCCTGGCCTGCGTGGCCTGCTGCGCGCTGCCCGTACTGATCACCGCGGGCGTCCTGGGGGCCGGCGCGGGTGTGGTGGTGGGCTGGCTGCCCGCCCTCGCCGTGGTCCTGGCCGTGCTCGCCGGCGGTGCCTGGTGGCTCGGCCAGCGTCGCCGCTCCTGCTCCTGCGGAACGAAGACCGCAGGTGAGGGCGGGTGCGGCTGCCAGAAGGATGCCGACCCGCTGAATATCACGAGCGTGAGCCGTCGGTAGGGTCGGCCGGTATGACTGTCGCTCGTTCCGTTGCTCTGTTCGTCGTCGCCGCCCTCTTCGAGATCGGCGGCGCCTGGCTGGTGTGGCAGGGCATTCGCGAGCACAAGGGCTGGGCGTGGGTTGGCGCCGGCGTCATCGCGCTGGGCCTGTACGGGGTGGTGGCGACCTTCCAGTCCGACGACAACTTCGGCCGCATCCTCGCCGCGGACGGCGGGATCTTCGTGGCCTGGTCGATCGCCTGGGGCATGGTCGCCGACGGCTACCGGCCCGACCGATACGACATCATCGGCGCCACGGTCTGCCTCGCCGGTATGGCCGTGATCATGTACGCGCCGCGGGGGGAATTGACCTCCTTAGTTGCTGGTCCGCCTGTGGAGAAGGTTCAGACCGCCCAAGGTCGCTCAGTCACCGGTAGGTCTGGTGGCAGAGCGCGGCCACGGCAGGGCTGGTGACGCCGTGCGCGGCGCGGCACAGCTCCCTCATGTCCCCGGCCCCGCCCCGGGAGCGCATACCGGACGGTGCGGTGCGGGCGTACGGCTCGGCCCCTTCGCCTTCCTGGGCCTGGGTTTGGCGGCGGGGCGCACGGCAGGCCGGGGCGGGGCGTCCGGCGCGGCCGTACCGGGCCTACGGCCCTGCGGTCGGGAGCCCGCCGGGCCGGCTGAGTCTCTTTCTGGGCCCGCGAGGTGCCGGTCGAAAACACCGCGAACCAGCCGACTTCACCGCGAACGGAGCGACCGGCAGCGGCCAGGTGCTGCTCACCCCAGGCTGGCAGATCAAGGGCACCGGGTCGGTCGCCACCACGGCCGCCGACGACAACGTGGTGGAAACCGAGTTCGTCCTGCCGCCCGGCATCAGCTTCGCCGGCGGCCGCCCGGGCCCGGAGGGGCGCCGGGTGTTCGGCGGGACCGGCGGCTCGGTCAAAGGGATCTTCAAGATCGAGTCGTGGGTCAAGCCGGGCACGTACCACGGCGACCTTGGCAACAACACGGCCGGACTTACCATCACCGTCAGGCCGGCCGGCGGGCCGCAGCCCGGCCCGTCGACGTCTCCCTCCCCGAGCCCGTCCGGCTCGACCGCGCCCTCGGCCTCGGCCTCCGCGAGCACCGCCCCGAGCCGGCAACACCCCAGGCCCGAACGGCGGTACCGGCGGCAACCTGGCCAACACACCGGATCCGCCGCGCTGGCGGCGGGCGGACTCGCCGCCGTGGCCCTGACGCTCGGCGGAGCCCTGTACGCCATGGCCCGGCGGCGCCGTTCGGCGTAACGGCACACGCCGTGCGCGGCGACGGCGCCGCGAGGACGCCGGCGAGGCACTCAAGGTTCGCCTTGTTGGGGCTGTGGGCGCGTGCGCGGACGGGGCAGGAGCCCGCAGGCGTCCTGGGGGTAGACGACAGGCAGGGCAAGGCCGGCCGCCGTCACGGACCACTCCCCGTACTACGCGGGCTCAGCGGGGCTCGTACCGGTCCTGCGCGTCGAGCACGTCGTCCGCGTATCGCGCGGCCCACGCGCCCATCGCCCGCATCGGCGTGAGCAACGCCGTGCCGGCCTCGGTCAGGGAGTAGTCCACGCGCGGCGGGGCCTCGGCGTACGCGTGGCGTTCGACGAGGCCGTTGTACTCCAGCCGTCGCAGCGCCTCGTTCAAAACCTTCGGGCTGATCCCGCCGATCCGCGCCACCAGCGCGCGCGGCCGCATCGGGCCGGTCACCCCGAGCGTAAAGACCACGACGCTGTCCCAGCGGTTTGCCAGCACCTCGAAGGCGACGCGCGCCCGACAGTCCGCCGTGTACGAGAGGTCCGGCAGGCCCGCGGCCGGATCGGTCAGCTTCTCCATGCCGCCCATCCTGCCTCCGCCGATGGACACCGAACGGTGCGCGTCGGCGTCCGTAGCGTCATCCCACAGAACGGAACGAGCAGGACGAGACAGGACGAGAGGGAACACGACGATGCGCATAGGCGTACTGGGTACGGGGGACATGGCGGCGGCACTGGGCGGCGCGTGGGTGCGGGCCGGGCACGAGGTGTTCATCGGCGGGCGGGACGCGGCCGCTGCCAAGGCGCTCGCCGGGCGGATCGGGGCGGCCGGACACGGGACGCCCGCCCAGGCGGCGGGGTATGGGGAGGAGGTGGTACTGCTCGCCGTACCGGCCGGGGCAGCGCCGGCGCTAGCCCGGGAGCACGCCAGGGCACTGGCTGGGCGGACGGTCGTGGACTGCACGAACCCCCTGGCCCCCGGGCCCAGCGGGGTGATGCTGACGACCGGCGCCGGGGAGAGCGTGGCCAGCCTGATCGAGGAGGCGGCGCCAGGCGCACACGTGGTGAAGGCCTTCAACCTGGCCCACGCGAGCATGTGGGAGCACCCGGCGGCCGCCTTCGGCGCGACCCCGCCTGCGGTGCCGTTCTGCGCGGACGACCCGGGGGCTGCCAAGCACGTCACGGAGCTGATCAGCGCCATGGGCTGGAGCCCGATGCCGGTGGGCGGCCTGGACCGGGCGGCATACGTGGAGGCCACGGCCGCGTTCGTGATCGGCGTGTGGTGGGCGGGCGGCTCGCCCGCCGTGGCCTTCCCGGACCCCCCCGAGGGCCGCTGAGGGCCGCTCAGGGCCGCTGAGGGCCCGCAGGCTCCGCGAGCCCTGGCAGGGGGCCGGTGAGGGCGACCTGTCGCAACGAAGGTTGAGTGGTTCTCGTCGAAGGTTGAGCGCCCAACTGCGAAGACCGGACGGGTGGAGGCATTTCACTCGCGTGGGTGGCACGCGGCGGAATCCACGTGCGAGGTACCGCCCGAACCGAGACAGTCAGCGCATGCGAAAGATCATCAAAGCAGCCTTGGCCGCTACCGCCCTTGTGCTCGCCGCCGCACCGACCGCCTCAGCGGCCGGGATGTCCAGCGGGCATGAGGCTTCCGCCCCTCTCGCCACATCGGCACAGCCGGAACCATCAGAACTCCTCACCTTCGTAAACGGCGCCCACGACGAGACCGCGGAATCCTTCCTGTACTTCCTCCAGTCGGATCAGTTCTCCTTCTGGAATCACAATGCCTGAGCCGGGCTGTGGCCTGGCTATGGGGCGTCGGTGAAGACCTGCTTCACGGTCGGCGCGCCGCGTCGTACGGCATCCCGCTCGGCGGCCTGTACGACGCGGCCGCCGAACACCTCGGGGCCCCGGCCCTGACCAGCTCTCCCGACCTTCGTTGCGACGGAGCAGTAGGCCCTCGGTGGGCGGACTTGTTCCTGCTGAGGACCGTCTTGTGCGGCTTGTGTGGGGCTACAGCGGTCACTGGTGGGGCGCGGACCCTGTGCGCTGATGGCGGGGCCTTGTCGGTGACCAGGCACAGCCGTGCCTGTCCGCACCACGCGGCCGATCTGATCCTCGCCGACGACAGCTGACCGACCCCCGCCGTGGTCCAGGCCCTGTCTGAGGTGGACGGGAGAAGGAGGTGGACCCCTGGTGGATGGCGCGGATCGGGGTACACGGGCCGGCATGGCACCGAAGACGCAACACCTCAGGTCCCTGCGGGCCGTACGGCAGCTGCGCCGAGTCCGCACCTTGTACACGGCAGGCGCCCTGCTGTGGGCGGCCGCCTCGGTCTGGACGGGAAGGACCGATCCCGGGAGCCGGCAGATGTGGGTCTCCCTCCTCCTCCTGGCCGTCTTCACCGTCCTGCTCGGCATGGCTTCCCTGTGGTTGCAGCGTCTCCAAGCCGCCGCCGGACCCATGCCGACACATCACGCCGCACCCCGACGGACCATCACCCCGAGCCATGGAAACGCCTGAACCCCACGAAGCGCGCCCGGACAAGAGAGCCCCTCGCCTCGGAAGGCATTTCGAGCCGAAACGGTGAGGCGCCTGCAGCTCGATGAAACCGTCGATCACACTTGGCGCAGGCCATCACCGTCGCTCGCCGCGGCTTGCTGCGGATGTGGACGCCGAGTGCTACCGGATGAAGAGGAGGCCCTTGTGGCTCTCAAGACTGTGACCGACGCTTCCTTCGAAGAAGACGTCCTCAAGAGCGACAAGCCCGTACTGGTTGACTTCTGGGCCGAGTGGTGTGGCCCATGCCGACAGATCGCCCCCTCCTTGGAGGCCATCGCGGCCGAACACGGAGACAAGATCGAGATCGTCAAGCTGAACATCGACCAGAACCCCGCAACGGCCGCCAAATACGGCGTCATGTCCATCCCCACGCTGAACGTCTACCAAGGCGGCGAGGTCGTCCAGACCATCGTCGGCGCCAAACCGAAAGTCGCGCTCGAGCGGGAGCTCGACCCCTTTCTCAGCGCCCGCTGACGCCAGGAGGGGAGAGGTCGTCCGGACAGCCGTCTCCCCAAGGGAACAGGCGGCCCTCGCAGATATCTAAACAGGGTCGCCAACCGTCTGGGTTCGGCGCCCAGGCGATCCGTGCACGGCGTGCCATCTCCTGGGCCAGCGTGTGCAGCCACAGCGGCAGTGGGGCCGAGCAACGGTCCACGCCGCCCGCGGTGCACTGCGCGCCGGCCTCGCGCTGCGGCGAGCCGGGTCGGGCGGCAGGACGGATACGGCTTCAGCTCACCTACTGCGCCCGCCGCGCGGCCCTGGATGACTCGCACAGGGGGCTCGAGGGTGCCCGTACCGCGCACCTGGCGAACCGCACCGTGCGGCGCATGGGCCGGTCTGTGAGGGCGACCAGGTGGCGATCCGCGCTCTGGACGTGGGGCCGGGGCGGGGGAGATCATGGCGCTGGCCGATCCGCTGCCGAAGCTGAAGTAGCTCGAGACGACCAAGGCCGTCGCCGAGCAGTTGGGCATCAGCGGGCGGTCGGTGGGGTACCGCAAGGGCGACCGCAAGACCCCGCCCAAGGCCGTCACGGACCGCATCGACACGGCAGTACGGGGTCGCTGCCCCCGTGGTGCGCGGCCGCCGCCGTAAGGAAGCCGCCACCAGCACGGGAATCACGGTGGAGACGCGGGCCCGGTTCGGCTACACCGCACCCGTCGGCACCAACCGCTGAACCGCGCGCTGAACGAACAAACCCGGGCACGCTCTGCCGTTCTCCTCGGCCTGCCCGGAACGGTCCCAGGTCCTGACGCCTGACGTCTTCCGTTCCTTGCTGCTGTCGCTGGGGAAGGATGTCGCCGTTCGTGGTGGTGGCAGCGTCGGGTGTCAGGACCAGTTTTCCGGGTTGTGCTTGGACCGGTGCGGGTGGCGGTTAGGGTCGTGGCCGGCCTGCGCCGATATGGCGTGCGTGGGTGAAGCCCGGTGCTCAGAGCGCTCTGGGGCATCAGTCCCACCGGGCCGCCCCCACGCCATCGCCGATCGGATCGTGTCGCCACCCCGCCCGTCGAAGGCAGCCCGGACGACACGACGAGCCGGCTCTCGAACGGATCAGGAAGCTGGACTGCGGCGGGCGCGGAGCCGGCGGACACCCTTCACGGCGTAGACGGCGGTCATGAGCGCGAAGCCGGTGGCAGCGAGCCAGTACCACGATTCCGCCGCCTTGAGACTCAGCAGCAGGCCGCCGATGAGCAGCAGGGAGGCGACGGCATCCAGCAGTTCGAGACGTGCCTTGGAGCGCAACCTCGAGTCGGGGCCGCGCAGCCGGCGGACGATGGGAACGAGGCTAAGGGCTTGCAGGCCGGCCAGACCGAGAACGATCCAGACGTACCAGTCGGGTATATCCACGACGCGCACTGTATCCCCGCCCGGGACCGCGACGAAGATCCGAAGAACCGAACGACGCACCCCAGACGCCCGTTCGACCCGGCCGGCTCACACCCGTGTCACGGTGGAGGGGTCGGCGTGCCGTTCCCGTCCGCCGCGCTCCGGGGAGATGAACGCCTCCGTGTGCCGTCGGCGGCCGCCGGACGGCTCGGAGGGGTCTTCCCACTCGGGTCCGATGTCCCGCCGGATCCCGGTCCTGCCGTACGCGTCCGGGACGCGTACCCCGATATCCTCCCGGTCGATCACCATGTACCCCCGTCTCGGGCGTGGAGGTGCCTGCGGACGACCACGTTGCAGTCGGACATCCCGGCCATGTCCCCGGCCCTCCGGTACACGGCCCGCCGCACGGCAGCGCCCGCGCACGCGACAGCCGGGGGCGGGTTCGGGATCGCGGCGGGGGAGCGTCACGTGTACCGACGTCATGCCGCTCACCCGTTCCCCGACCGCCCGCCGGCGCCCCTCGACCTACCCCCTGCACGCATACCGTCGATGATCTGGTCCCTCACCACGGGCATCGGTGGGACCAAAAAATCGTTTTCCGGGAGGAAGCACCGGGAGGAAAGACCTCCAATTGGATCTCGTCCAGTTACACATCGTCATCCGCGAAGACCAGCTCGAAGAAGCCCAGCGCATTAACGCGCATACCGCCGCACCGCCGAACCGGCGAACCCGACGGCCGCGGCCTGAGGCAGTACGCGCCCTCCCGCTCTGCGGAGAACGCGTCGTCGGCGTCCATCCTGGGCCGGCCGCCGAATGGAAGTCCAGGGTGAGGACGGCGTGGAGAGCAGCCCGGAGAGCTGTGGGCGGATGCTGACTGCGGTTGCATCCGGGGCTGCTGCTCGTGCCACGGAAGTGTGTGGGGCCCGGGCAGGGCCCGGTTGGAGTCGCAGCGGCCCGCCGATATGGCGTGCGCGGGCTGACCCGGGGGCTCGGTAGTTGTCACCGGCGGCACCGCTTAGGCTGCACGGAAACCAGGTCGAAGCAGCCGGACTGTCACCAGAGAGGCGCGGGAGTTGTCACACATAGTCGGTCACTGGTCTTCCTGTCACGGGGGCGCAGTGTGACGCGCGACGACTTCATCGCGATGCTCCGCGACCAGACTCCGGCATGCGGGCCCGCGCGTAAGGCCTTGATCGCCGGGGCTGACTTCGTCGTCTGGGACGGCCTGGTCCCTGCCAACCGGCACGCAGGCGTCTTCCGGCGTCGAATGCACCAGTCCTTGAAGCGTGGCCGCACGGTCGATGGCGCGGCCGAGAGTGTCGACATCCTTCTGCGAGCCGGGGAAGAGCCGCTTCGTACCGGATCCATCGACGCGGTGGACAGGTCATCCTGGTTCACGATCTTCCTGAACTCCACGGCGACAGTAGTGGTGGCCTGCTGCGGCGGACGCCGACCCACCACCATGGAGTCGGCCAACACCCCCGAGTCCGGCGCCCAACCTCGCAGGTGACAACAGGCCTGCCTATGTGACAGCTAGCGCGCTTTGGCGACTTCGAGCTGCCGGTCCGGGGCACCCTGCTGCTGGGCGTCGAAGAGGCGCTGCGCGTAAGCCGGGGGGAGGTGGACGGTGAGGCGGCGCATCCGCCCGTCGTCGGTGGTGCCGACAGGTGTGGTGTACCCGAACCGTGCCCTCGTCTCGACGGTCATACCGATGCGGGAGGCGGCTTTCTTGCGGCGTCGGTCGCAGACCAGGGGCTGCCAGCGGGCCCGCACGACCGCGTCGATGCGGTAGATGATTTCCTTCGGCGGGGTCTTGCGTTCGCCGGTGCGGTAGCGCTCCACCGACCGCTGGCTGACGCCGAGCTCGGCGGCGACGGCCTTCGTGGTGGCCTGCTCATCAGGAAGTTGATGCGGGCCTTCAGCGCTCACGCCGAGGTCGGCGAGGGTGTCGGTGTAGGCGGTCTTGAGCCGGTCGTGCCACGGATCCAGATAGGCACCCGTCTCCCTGCGCAGGAACGCCTCGAGCGGGGCGACGTCGTAGCCGAGTTCCTGGGCGTAGGCGACGGTGTGGGTCTGGTACCAGGCCGGCCCCTCGGGCCGCTGCCCGGACGGAGTGAACGGCGACGGCAGCCGCGGGTCCACCTCGATGCCGGACAGGTCGACCAGCCAGCTTCCGGGGATCTTCTTGTTGAACTTCGGCGCGTGGAAGTGGTCGGGGCCCGACAGGCCGACGACCAGACGCGCGGCCGCGGCGAGGAACGCGGTGTTCAGATCCAGGCCGACCGCGTACGGCAGCAGGCACTCCTCGTCGGTGAGCAGTTCGACGTCGCGCACCCACTGGTAGGCCTCCTCGTCGAGGAACCCGCCCGTCCAGCCCTGCGCGACCGGGTGTTCGGCGGGCGCCTGCGGCGGGGCGGGGTCAGCAGCGTCACCGCGGCGATGCCGGCGGAGCGGGCGCGGCTGCGTGAGGCGGCCGGCGTCACGCAGGCCCGGCTCGGGGCCGCGTTGAAGTCGACGCCGCAGACGGTGAAGAACAACGGCCGCTCCGAGCCGCGCCCACCGCGCCTGCAGGCGTACCTGCGGCTGCTGGATTGCTGGGCCGAGCGCTATCCGGCACCAACCGCCGCACCCACACCTGCGCCCGTTCCGGAGGCGTTCACCGGCTCAAGGGAGAAACCCGCCGAGCCCGCCACCGCCACTGCACCGGATCCGGTCGTGAATCCTCCCGTGGCGGTGGCCGGGCCGCCGGCAACGTCGCGCCGCCCGGCGAGGAAGGCCGCCCCGCAGGCGGCCGTCGACCGCGCGGTTCCCCCACGGCCCGTTGGTGGTCCTGGACGGTGATGGGAGCGCGTACGGCGTCGAGGGGATGGTGCTGGACTGCCCGGCCACCACTGTTCCGCAGTTGGTGGAGTGGACGCTGCAGGAGTCCGGGCTCGGTGGGCCGCGGCTGAACCGCAACGGCAAGGACTCCGACCTGCTGGTCGTGCTCACCGAGGCGGCCGCCGTGAAGCTGGGCCTGCCTGAGCGGTTGGAGGGCCACGAGCAGCGCCGCTCCCTGCGCCTTGGCGACGAGCACCCGGTCGTCAGGCAGCTCGCGAAGGCGAAGTGGAAGCTCACCAAGCGCGGCTTCGGGCCGTGGGCTCGCATCTACCGGCCGGCGCAGGCCGGGCAGCGGCAGTGTGTGCAGCTCGCGATCCTGTCCTGGGACGCGCTCGATGCCCGGGCCTGGCCCGGCGTCGCCGGCATGGAGCCGGCCGAGGTCGCCCGCGTGCTGGGACCTACGCGGCCCGGGTCATCACCCCGCGCGGCTCCACCGCCACCTCTGGGCTGGAGTTGATGACCGCGCTGCGGCCGCCGACCCGCGCCGTGAAGAACGAGACCACCGGCGACTGGGAGTCCGCCTACAACTGGGCTTGCTCGGCAGTGAGCTGACGGATGGCCCGCAGCCTGGGCCGCTGTGACCGCGCGATCTTCCCGATCTGCCAGACCAGGAGGCCCTGGGGACGTCCCTGCCGCTCTACCTGCTGCTGTTCGCCACGACGTACTACCTGATCGAGCACAGCGCCCCCGGCAGCTTCAGCGAGCCGCTGTCGCGGTCCGACGCGCTGTACTTCACCGTGACCGTGTTCAGCACGGTCGGCTTCGGCGACATCAGCCCACGCAGCGAACCGGCCCGGTTGCTGGTCACGGGGCAGATGACGGCGAACCTGCTGTTGATCGGCGGCGCGGCCCGGTTCCTGATGTCGGCGATCGAGCAGGCCAGAACCCGGCAGCAGCGCCCCTCGGCCGACGACCGGGACGAGCAGACACCAGGCGCCCGATGACGGCTGGCGCATGTTCCCTCACCGCCCGGCCTCGGCCGTGACGCGGCGGGCCGGCCCAAGGCCCTCGTGCTGCGGCCCGCCCGGTGCGGCGGACCGCGACGACACCTTGCCGGTTTCTGCCTACAGCTTGGCCACCTCGTGGGTCTGCGGCGTTCCGCCCAGCTCCTTCAGCTTGTCTTCCACCTCGGCGGCCTCGAAGTCCCAGGCGAGCACGCCCACCGCTGCGCGGCCCGCGTTGAGCTGGTCGGTGATCTTCGCTGCGTCCTCTTCGGTGATCTTGAGGCCCTTGTGGAAGAAGTGGCCGATGACTCCGCCTCCGACGAGACCGCCGGCCGCGCTTCCGGCCAGGGAAAGGCCGCCTGTCGGGATCGCGGCGACCACGCCCAGGGCGGCGCCGAGAGCTGAACGCGTCCTCTCTGAAGGCGTCGAAGTCGGTCGCCCGTGCAGAACCCGATCGCGGCGTCGGGTGAGATACCGGCCAGGTTGCGGGTCACGGTCGGGTGGAAGGTGCTGAGCAGAATGACCGAGGCGACCTGGTCCACGGGGTGGGGCGGGCAGGCGCGTCGGCCGAAACCGTCGTCGAAGGGCAGTTGGGGGGACTGCGGCGATGACGGCGTCGACGGTCGACCGCAGGGCGCTGCCGAGCTCGTGGCCCATGCCGGGTTAGCTCGCGGCGGCGTTGGTGAAGACGAAAGCGACATCGCCGCGCAGGGGTTCTCGCGGAACGCGGCCCCGCTGGGGCGGCCTGTGCCCTTCTTCAGCCAGTGGCGGGCCCGGTGGATCAGCCGGCTGCGGGGGACGTGTGCGGCTTCCGCGGCGTTGTCGCCGTCGAGCCAGGCGAGTGCCAGTCTGGTCGGCCCGGACGAGGATCGATGTCCGGCCTCCAGGGCATCGAGAACGTCCTCGCGGTTCGAGGTCCCCTTGATCATCGGAGCTTCGTTGCGTGCGGAACTGCCGTACTGAAAGTTCGTCACAACCCTGCGACCTGCTGATTCTCCAAGCAGACAGGACTGTGAATCAGCCCTGGTTCAGGGAGTGGCGATGAGTTCGCCGAGCCGCATGGCGAGCCACGGTCTGCGGCCGGAGGCTCGCATCTGGCCGCGCGCGATCACCTTCCAGGTCGGCGTGCGCCGGAAGGAGACCAGCAGGAACGCGGTCGGCGACGCCGTGATCCTGCAGTCGTAGGCGCGTGGCGGAGCATCGCGGGCCACCGTCACCGTTCCGTCGTCGACGACGACCGCCAGCCGCGGGCCGCCCTTGATGGCGAGGTCGAAGGCAATGCTGACCCCCCGTGCCTTCTCGGAGTCCAGGGCCAGTGGCATCGTCGTCGGTAGTGTCTGACCGAGTGCCAGGCGCGCTTCGTGCGGGCTGATCGGCCACGAAAGTCCGGCGCCGCGGGCGATGTCCAGACCGTGCACGAGGCTCTCACTGAGCATCAGGCCTGTCACCGTCGCCAGCGTGATGTCCTGCCCGAACCAGGAAGGCACGGTGACAGGGGTGTCCGGGGCGAGGTGCTCGGTGACCCGCAGGAACACCTCGCCCCACTCGGCGACCAAGTCGGCGAGACGGGCCCTGTCGTTGCCGCCGAAGAGGCCTATTGATGTGGCGTTCATGGCCGCAATCCGCTCGCTGAACGGCCCTTCTCCCGCCGGCAGGATGCTGTCCCAGTCCATGGATTCGTCTGCGCTGCTGGCGGAGGAGTACCCGACGTACACGGCCGAGAGGTGCGAGCCGACGTCGCCCACCGTCCACACGGGGACACCGGAGGCCGCGTCCAGGTCGGGGACGTCGCGCAACAGCCGGACGAGCCGCGGGACTACGGCACCCAGCGCGGCGCGGGTCTTCTCATGCTCTGCGGAGGGATCGAATCCCGTGACGGTTCCCATACCACTCCCCCATATTGCGGACCGGTCCGCAGATTACCGCCGGGTAGACAGTTGCGGCAGTGCTGTGCACACGCCGGTGTGCCACCCGTAAGTGTTATGCCCTGGTTCGGGTTTCCGGTGCTTGATCGTGACCCACATGAGTGCGATTCCGCCCGCACCGACGGCGCCTGCGACGAGGACGCCGATCCAGCCGAAGAAGTCCTTGCTTCCATCCTGCCTGACCCTGGCTTCTACGGCGCCCAACGAGTCGGCCACCTCGCCGACCCCTGGAGCAGCTCCGGCAGGTCGCGCCTTACTTGATCACCTGGCTGCCCAGAGAGTCGAGGTCTCTGAGGTG
The DNA here is from genome assembly GCF_053610945.1 of Streptomyces sp. NPDC054849. Lineage (NCBI taxonomy): Bacteria > Bacillati > Actinomycetota > Actinomycetes > Kitasatosporales > Streptomycetaceae > Streptomyces > Streptomyces sp. NPDC054849. Next base: position 28,283 of record NZ_JBSGZI010000064.1, on the reverse strand, counting down.
ATCATGTTCTTGCCGAGCATCATCACACCGATATCGATCACGACGATCACCACCACGATCGGCACCACGCAGCCCCACACGGGGCCTTGCCCTCCGTTGATGTCATGGCCTCGACGCCAAACACGAACAACCTCACGTGACCCGGGCCGCCGGGCTCTGTGCCGACCAGAGGCCGTGGCCACGGGTGAGCGGCCTGGATAGGGAGCGGCCAGAGTCGGACGGTGTTGTCCTCACTGGCGGTGGCCGGCGTCCGTCCGTCGGGGCTGAAGACCGGCTGCACCGGGATCCCGCCCCCAAGGGTGCTGCTGAGGTCTGCGGTGGTGGTACGGGTGCGGGTTGCGAGGGACCACACACCGAGTTTGACGGTGCGGTCGGAGTTGATGACGGCGGCGATGGTGCTGCCGTCCGGGCTGATTGCCGCCCGCTGGACGATCTCCTGGCCAAGGACGGTGGTCGCGGTGCCGGCCGGGTTGGCCAGGTCCGTCAGGCGCAGCCCGTTCTTCCCCCCTGCTCCGGCGGCATGTACTGCTGAGTGCCGATGACGGTATTCGTCCCTGTCAGATGCTGGGTGGCGTCCAGGATCCGGGCGATGCCGAAATCGGTGATGACCGGACTCTCACCGGCGAGCAGCAAGTTGTCGGGCTTCAGGTCGCGTGGACCACCCCGGCGGCGTGCGCGTGGGCCAAGGCGTCGGCGATCATTTCCCCGAGGGCGGCCACCCGCTCCCAGTCGAGGCTTCCTTCGGCCCTGACGAGGGTGGCTAGCGAGGGCCCGGTGATGAACTCCATCACGATCCACGGATCGACATGGTGGGGGCAGCGGGCGACCTGGTGGGCGGGCGGGTATCTCCTGGTGGAGATGGTCGGGCGCGGCCAACCACCGTCGATCCCTGGGGGCCCGCCCCGCAGAGCAGAGCACGCGCGTACCTGCCCATGACCACTCTCGGCAGCGCGCCGCCGCCGCGCTTCGCCTCGCGACGATCAACCTCATGACGCCCTGGCTCACCCGGAACACGGCGAGACACCGGGACCAGCCGATCAGTCAGACAGGCCGGACAGGCCGGACAGGCCGAGATGGAACAACGTGACGGAACTGCCCTCTGGTCCGGCTCCCTGTTCTGTGATCCTCGTCTCCGGCTGCCCACGGTGTGGGCGGCCCGACACCGGCGTGCGGTACAAACGTTCCGCGAGCCGACCCTGGTTCGCGGGGGGCGCCTGAGAGGTGCCGCGTTCCGTGTCGGCCTGAAGCACACCAGGGGATAGCAGCATGACCCGTCCGCAACCCGCACCCATGCCGCCGACAGGAACTGCGCGCCGCCGCGCTCGCTGGGAGCGCTACCGTGTCACAGGGCCGTTCTCCCCATCCGACCTCGCGAAGCTCTGGGGCCTCATCGGCGCTCTGGTGGGTGTCGCGTTGGTCCTCGGCTGGGCCCTGGACATGAAGGGCGGCACGGTCATCGTGCTGCTGGTGCCGTACGTCTTCACGTGGTTCGACGCGCGGCGCGTCCTCTTCCAGTTCGACTCCTCCGGCGTGCGCATCGGCCACGTCCGGTTGCCGTGGACCGATGTCACCGCCTTCGTCGTCGCCGAGTCGGCCGCGCTCGGGCCGCAGGTACTGATCGGTACGCAGCTGCGCGACGGTGTGGCCGTACCCACCGGGGCCGGGGTGCTGCCACCCGATGCGTCGATGCCCGCACAGCTCCATGTGGCGGTGGAGCGGCGGAAGTTCGACCTCGGGAAGCTGACCGCAAAGACGCGGCGGTACGCGCCCGCACACGTGCGGATCGTCGAGGTGGGAACCTCGGCGGGCCACTCGTCCGTGGGCGGGGATCCGTACACGGGCTCCGTTCGTCCGTACGCGCCAGAGTGGCAGCCGGGCCCGGCTGTCGGCGCCCTCCGGCCTGCCCTGCCGGACGCCTACGGGCCTCGCTGGAGCCTCGTCACGGCAGCGCTGCTGACATGTGCCGCAGTGTGGGCGGTGCTCGCTGCCGCGATGCCCTTGCCGGCCATGCTCTTCGAGTACGAGGGCGGAAGCTCAAAGGGTGGTGTCTTCCTGCTGACACAGGACGTCCTGGGGCTGGACCTCTTCCCGGCCGTGGACCCTTGGCGTGGGCTGCTGACCTGGCCCTGGTTGCTCTCATTCCTTGGCATGCTCACCATCGCCTGCCGCGCCATCCGGCCGTACGCGCGGTTTCGTGCCCTTAGGGTCGTGGGTCTTCTGTGCGCCGTCGCCTTTCCGCTGGTGCTGCTCGGGAACGACGTGGTCTCGGCGGGCCGCGTCAGCAGCTTTGAACGTGGTTGGTGGGTGCTGCACCTTGCTGCGCTTCTGGGGTTGGGGGCGTTCGTCGCCATGGACCTGACGCTCACCCGGGGCCGTGTCGGCAAGTCCTGACCGCCGGCCGCCCACAATCCTTTCGATCACCAACACAGTGCGGCCGCAGTGGCGGGTGGCGCGTCCGCGGGAGAGGGCGCCGGGTCAGGCCGCGACGAGCTCCTGCTCGCGGTCCGGCGTTTTGACCTTGGGCTTCTTGTTCGGCAGTGAGAGCCGGAAGACCTTGCGCCACGCGGAGAACACCTGCTTGGGGAGCGGCCCGGTGACGTACTCCAGCTCGTACTTCTCGAACAGCGCGCGCACCTTCACTGCGACCTCGGCGTACCGGTTGCTCGGCAGGTCCGGGAACAGGTGGTGCTCGATCTGGTGCGACAGGTTGCCGGTCATGAAGTGCATGGCCCTGCTGCCGCTGATGTTCGCCGAGCCCATCATCTGGCGCAGGTACCACTGGCCGCGCGTTTCGTCCTTGATCGACCGGCGCTCGAAGACCTGTACGCCCTCGGGGAAGTGCCCGCACATGATCACCGAGTGGGACCAGATGTTGCGGACCAGGTTCGCGGTGAACGTGGCGGCGAGCGTGGGGAGGAACGACGGGCCCGACAGCAGCGGGTGGATCACGTAGTCCTTGAGCACCTGCTTGCGGATCTTGCGGCCCACGGCCTTGGCCCGCGCGCGGAACTCCGGGTTTTTGCGGCGGCGCTTGTGCAGGTTCTTGGCGAGCTCCAGGTCGTACGCTGCGATGCCGTACTCGAAGAAGCAGGCGTTGATGAAGTTCCACAGCGGCTGGCCGAGGTGGAACGGGTGCCACTTCTGGTCCTCGTCGACGCGCATGATGCCGTAGCCGAGGTCGTTGTCCTTGCCGATCACGTTGGTGTACGTGTGGTGCAGCTCGTTGTGCGAGTGCTTCCACTGCTCGGACGGCGAGACGTGATCCCACTCCCAGGTGGTGGAGTGAATCTTCGGGTCCCGCATCCAGTCCCACTGGCCGTGCAGGACGTTGTGGCCGATCTCCATGTTGTCCATGATCTTCGCCACGGACAGACCGGCGGTGCCGAGCAGCCACGCGGGCGGGAAGATCGAGAACAGCAGCACGCCTCTGCTGACCAGCTCGAGCTTGCGCTGCGCCGAGATGACCTTACGGATGTAGGCGGCGTCTTCCTCGCCGCGGCCGGCGATCACCTCGTCGCGGATCGCGTCCAGCTCGCGGCCCAGCTCCTCGATCTGCTCCGCGGTCAGGTGGGCGGTGGGGTCGATGGCGGTCAAGGTGCTCCTACCGTTCGATGTCGCAGGGGCCCGCCGCGGCGGACACGCAGGTCTGGATGAGGACGCCCGGCTCGGCCTCGGTGATCTCGCCGGTGCGCAGGTCGCGGACGGCGCCCGCCTTGAGCGGCGTGATGCAGCCGAAGCAGATGCCCATGCGGCACCCGGAGGGCATGAGCACGCCGGCCTCCTCGCCGATGTCCAGCAACGGCGTGGCGCCGTCCGCGTCGACGGTCTTGCCGGTGGCGCTGAACGTGACCTCGCCGCCGTCGCCGGCGACGACGATGCCGGGGCGGAAGCGTTCGGTATGCAGGCGCTCTTGTACGCCGTGCTCGGTCCAGTGCTCTTCGGCGGCGTCCAGCAGGCCCGCGGGCCCGCAAGCCCAGGTCTCGCGCTCGGCCCAGTCGGGCACGAGTTCGTCGAGACGGGCGATGTCGAGCATGCCGTCTGTGTCGGTGTGCACCTCGGTGAGCCGCAGCTTCTTGTCCGCGACCAGGTCGTGCAGTTCGTCACGGAAGATCACGTCTTGCGGCTGTGGCGCGCAGTGGACCATGACGACGTCGTCGAACTCGATGTCGCGCAGCATGCCCATCACGGGCGTGATGCCGCTGCCGGCCGTCAGGTAGAGCACCTTGGCGGGCTTGGCCTGCGGCAGCACGAAGTCACCGGTCGGCTGGTCGAGCTGGACCAGCGTGCCCGGTTTCGCCCTGCGGACCAGGTGGTTGCTGACCTTGCCGTCCGGGATCGCCTTCACGGTGATCGTGACGCGGCCGTCCTGGCGGTTTGTCGGCGAGGTGATGGAGTAGGCACGCCACAGGCGCACCCCGTCGACGTCGACCCCGATCCGCACGTACTGACCGGCTGTGTGGCCGCGCCAGCCCCGTCCCGGCCTGATCACGATGGTCGCAGCGTCACCCGTCTCGGGGTGCACGGCCTCGATGCGCCCACGCAGGTCAGCGCCCGCACGCAGCGGGCTGACCAGGTCGAGGTAGTCCGACGGCAGCAGCGGCGTCGTGACCATCTCCAGCAGTTTCCACGCCCTGCTGCGGAGGGCTGTACTCGTCATGACTCCAGCTTGCTGCGTCTCAAGGGGTAAAGTCCTGACCGCAGGACGTAAATCTGATCGGCTGAATTGTTCGCAGGGAACAAAATCGTGAGCCATGCAATCCGGAGGGCCAGCGAACTGGCCCTGGATGAGACGACGGTCACCGCACTTCGGGCCGTGCTGAAGACCACCGCCGACGAGGTCGTCCAGGCGATCATCGACGAGGTCCCTCCCTACGCCAACGCCCTTTCGGGCCGCATGGGCGCCACCATCCGCCGAGCCGTCCGTACCGCCCTGGGGCACTACCTGGACCTCGCGAGCGGGAAGGCCACAGGCGGCGACGCCGGTGACGCAGCCTACGAGCTGGGCCGCGGCGAGGTGCGCGACGGCCGTTCGATGGACGCCCTGCTCAGCGCCTACCGCGTAGGCGCCCGCGTGGCCTGGCGATGCCTTGCAGCGGGTGCCGTACCCGTAGGTCTGCCCGCCGCCGAGGTCGCCAAGTTCGCCGAGCTGACCTTCGCCTACATCGACGAGCTCTCTGCCGCGAGCGCCGCGGGCCACGCCGACGAACTGGCCGCCCGGGGCAGGGCCCACGAGCGCCACCTGGAACACCTGGCCCGCGACCTCCTCGCCGGCGCGAGCCCGGACGTGCTGCTGGCCTCTGTTCAACGGGCCGGGTGGCAGCCTCCGGTTTCGCTGACGGCGGTCCTTCTGCCCGCCGCCCAGGCCCGGCCTGCCTACCGCGCGCTCGACCCGAGCACCCTCGTCCTCGACGATCTGCCGGACGCCACCGGTGTGCTGCTCGTCCCCGATGCCGACCGATCACATCTCTTGCGGCAACTGACCGAACGCACCGCCGTGGTCGGCCCGGCCCGGCCATGGACTCGTGCGTCCGCCTCGTACGCACGAGCCGTACGCGCGCGCTCCCTCTCCTCCGATATTCGCGACACCGAGGACCACCTGCCCGAGCTGGTGCTGAGCGCCGACGTGGACGCGTTCGCAGACCTGCGTGCCCGAGCCCTCGCACCGTTGCGGACCTTGCCTGTCGCGACGGCACGGCGGCTGGAGGAGACGTTGCGAGCGTGGCTGCTGCACCAGGGCAGGCGGGACGAGGTGGCGGCGGCGTTGTTCGTCCATCCCCAGACGGTCCGGTACCGGATGTCGCAGCTGCGGGAGCTGTTTCCGGATCTCGCATCGCCACACCGGGTCCTTGAACTGACGCTGGCGGTCGGTCTTCGGGTCAGCTGACGCGTACGTCGACCGTCCACGACCGCGTCCGCGAGCCGTCCAGGAATCGTGCCTCGTTCTCGGCGGCACAGCAGGCCCGGGCGAACGGCGCCGCGTACCGTGCGAGCAAGCGGGCGGTGCGGGGGCCCGGTGGAGGCGGACGGGGCCCGGTCGCGGTGGACGGCGGGAGCACCGCGGGGCGCGCGATGGTCCGGCCAGGCGGTGCCCGGGACCGGCCGGCCGTCGGGGCGGGGCCGTACGCCGGGTTCAGAGTCCTTGAGCGGCCCGGAGACGGTCGATCTGGCGCAGGACGGGCGTCTCGGAGACGCGCGGGTACGGTTCCGTTCCCGTCGCCGAGAGGTCGGTGACGCACACGCCGACCCGGGTCACGATGCGGTCGATGACCTCGGCGGGGCCGGTGGAGCCCGCATCGGTCATGGTCATCCGGATGCGCAGGGTGTCCTCCGGGAAGCCCCCCGTGTCGAGGTCCTCGTACCGGATCGTCACCGTGCGGCCGTCCTCCTCCACCGATGGACAGCCCGCGAGTGCCGTGCGCAGCCGGCCGAAGACCGTCACGGCGTCGGTCCCCGCATAGGACGACAGGAAGTTGACCGTCGGGCTCCCCGGCTCCTCGGTGTCGAAGGTCTGGGAGACGGCGGCGTGGGCGCCCCGCTGGCCGAGCAGGCCCCACATGGCGGTACAGGGGGCCGTCAGTTCGGCAGGCAACAGCGGCCTCACCTCGACCTCGTCCAGGCTGCGGGTGCTGCTCCCGTCCTCCCGGACCCCGGCGGTCTCGCCCGGCTGCAGCGCCGGTTTGACCAGTCGCGCGGTGTCCGGTACCTCGCCCGCCGGCGTCGGCAACGGAGCGGTGGGCGTCGGCTTCGAGGGGGCGGGCGCGGCGGAGGTGCGCGTGCCGTCCGTCGGGCGGTCGGCGCCGCCGGGTGCGGGGGTGCCTCCGCAGGCGGAGAGCAGCAGGCAGCCAGCGGTGAGCAGTGCGGCGGAGAAGACGAGACGGTACTCGGACACGCGAAAACCCCCCAGAGCGCGAGCGGACCTGAACGGTCCGCCCCGCACTCTCACCAGCGCCCTGTCTCCCCCTCCCGGGGAGGGGGAAGACAGGAAGGACCGTCACTTCGTCCAGGTCTTCCACACGTCATCCAGGAGGCACGTGACCGCGGCATGCTGGCTCAGGCACCGACGGCGAGCCGGGCATCAGCGCGTACCCGCGGTCCCTGGAGATTCGGCCGGCCACCTGGCACGCGGGCGGCGCCGAGGCGTAATCAATGTTTCCTCCGTGCTGGCCGCGCACGCCCCTGGACGGTGCCGCCCGCTGACCGGGCATCGGCTGGAGTGCCTGCGGGAATTGGCTGGCAGGTGCATGACCGGTTGGTGGGGTGCGGGGCTACCTTCTTAAAGCTCCGGAGGGGCGGCTGTCCGAACCCGCGGGCCACAGGCGGGCGGTGGCGGTGTCTCCGGTGCCCCGGCTCCGCCGAGGGGCCGGCCCCCCCACGCATGAAGGAAGAAGACCATGTCTCTGGGCACCTGGCTGAAAGTCGGCACCGCCGCCGCCGCGCTGGTCCTCGCGGCGGCACCCGCCGCGACCGCGGCACCCGCGCCCATACCCGACGCCACCGCAGCGGTAGTGACACTCCGTTACGACGACAGCCGGGCCGGTGGCTGGGAAGCGGCCATCGCGGCCGGCGTCGCTTCCTGGAATGCGAACGTCAGTAACGTACGGCTGGTGGAGGCCGCGCCCGGGGCCCGGGCCGAGATCGTCATCGTCGCCACCACCGGCTGGCCGCAGGCCACCCTCGGCCCGGTCCGTCCGGGACGACAGGTCCGAGTCGAACTCGGCGCGCAGGCCGTGAGCCAGGGGTACGACAAGACGCGCATCGCCGCGCACGAGCTGGGCCACAGCCTGGGCCTCCCGGACACCAAGCCGGGGCCGTGCTCTCAGCTGATGTCCGGGTCCAGCGCCGGAACGGCCTGCACCAACGCCGTGCCCAACGCGACGGAGCGGTCCCGCGTGCAGAACGCGTACGCGAACGGGCTCGCGGCAACCGTGCCGACCGACGGCCGGGTACTCATCGACGCCCCCTGACCGGCGGGTCGGCGGGTGGGCCGGTGCGGGGCTCCCGGAGGGGTGGAGTACTGCTCACCGGCCGCGTGGAGCAACCGTGGACCGCGCCGTCGTCGTGGGCGTCGTTGCCGGCAACCGCACAACCCCGTCCAGCTACTCCCGGAAGTAGCTGGTCCTGGACGGCTGGCCAGTCGTAGCGATACCAGTCGAGGGGTTCCGCCGCCGCGTACGTGCCGTCCGAGAGAACGGCATCAGTCAGCTCGAACCACTGCCGACGGTCGCTGTGGGGACGGACACAGCCCCGGCCCTGGGTCCACCGAAGGCCCTGCCGGTAGCGATGTGCGGTTGCTGGGACAGGTTCACCCCGTGAGCGCTGCCAAAGACGGATCGGGTGTGTGCAGAGCTGGGCGCCATGGTCGGCTATCGCGGTGCGGGGTCGGGTTCGGTAGGTCCGGAGGGCAGCCGGACGGGGGGTTTCTCGCCGATGCGTTCCCACCAGAGGCCGGAACGGTCGCGGAAGTGGACCATGAGCTCCTGGTCCGTGGAGCCGTGCGGGAGGAACCTCCTCGTGTCCCTTCGCCGTCGCTCAGCAGGACAGGCAACGGAGGGCTCAACCGGTCCTGCCCCTGCGGCGCTCCGGTCGCGACCCTCGTGGCCGACTGCTTCGGGCCCTACGAAGTGCACCTTGACCCCGTCCGGACCTACGCGTTGTGGAAGGACTGGGCCTCGAAGGGCCCGGCGAGCGCCGGGGCGAAGGTCGTGGCGCAGCACCTGAACCTGCTCGGCCGCTACAGCTTCACCGTGAGCGTCCCGGCCGTCGGCGCCCTGCGCCCGCTGCGCGATCCAGACGGGCCGGAGTTGGAGAGGACGGCGACGGGAGCGGGCAGGAGCCTGGCTCCTGGAAGCGCGGTGCGCATGGTGCTGCATGCCGGATCGAAAATCCTGTGGCAGCAGCGCTCGCCCCGCAGCGGCTGATCGAGCGGGTCGTGGGCCTCGACGAGGCGGCAGCGCTGCTGCCTGGCTTCCACCGGGCCTCCCCCGCCGGGATGACGATGATCGATCCGCTCCACGGCTGAATCCACGGCGGACGCGGCCGGGGCGGCGGGCGTGGCGTCGGGATGTGTACGGGTCGTCGGGTGATGATGGCGCAGTGCGACTTGATCACGTGTCCTATGCGGTGGCCCGCGACAGCTTCGTCTCGACCGTCCAGTGGATTGGATCGGCCCTCGGCGCCGGGTTCGTCGACGGGGGCGTGCATCCGCGATTCGGCACCCGCAATTTCATTCTCCCGCTGAGCGGCGGCACCTACGTCGAGGTCGTCACCACACTCGACCACCCCGCCGCCGACCGCGCACCCTTCGGCCAGGCGGTCGCGCGCCGCGCCGCCGAGGGCGGCGGCTGGCTCGGTTGGGTGGTCTCCGTCGACGACATCACCCCGGTCGAGGCCCGCCTCGGCCGCACCTCGGCCGAGGGCCACCGTGTCCGCCCCGACGGGTTCGACCTGAGGTGGAAGCAGATCGGCCTGCTGGAACTGCTGGAGGACCCGCAGCTGCCCTACTTCCTTCAGTGGTTGGTCCCCATCGAGCAGCGCCCGAGCGCCGACCCGCGCACCTCCACCACCATCCACGGGGTCTCCATCGCCGGCGACGCCGCCTCCATCGCCGAATTCCTCGGCGAACCGGCCGACCACCCCCTCGACCAGATCGACGTCACCTGGGTCGAGGATGAGGAACCGGGCCTGGTCTCGGTCGAGTTCGCCACCGCCCACGGCCCGGTCACGATCTGACCAGGGCCCGACTGCCCCGCGGGAGCAGTCGGCTGGGGTCTCGTGGCTAGCGCATGTCTCTTTATGGGTTGGTCGGTCAGTTGATCGGATGCGTCTGTCCGATGAGTGATCACTGACGCGATGTGGGACCGGATCGAGCCGCTGATGCCGGCTGATCCGGTCCGTGGACGACGGTGGCCCGACCACCGCCGCACCCTGGAAGCCATCGCGTGGAAGTACCGCACCAACTCGCCCTGGCGGGACTTGTCCGACGAGCTCGGCCCGTTCCAGACCGCCCACAAACGGCTGATCAGATGGGCCGTCGACGGAACCTGGCAGAACATCCTGAACGCCGTGCCGGCAGCCGCGGACGCCGATGACGACTTGGCTGGACCGTCTCGGTCGACTCCACCGTCGTCCGCGCCCACCAGCATTCCGCCGGAGCACGCAAAGCGGGGCCGAAGGCCGCAGCGAGCCCGCCGGCCACGCCCTCGGACGCTCACGCGGCGGCCTGAGCACCAAGGTCCACCTGGCCGCCGACGACCGTGCACGGCCCCTGGCCCTGACCGTCACCGCGCGCCAGGCCGGCGACGCACCCGCCTTCGAAGCGGTCATTGCCCGCATCCACGTGCCACGAAGCGGGCCCGGCAGGCCCCGAACCCGGCCGTTGGCCGTGCTCGCGGACCGGGCCTACTCCTCCCATGCCATCCGATCCCACCTGCGACGACGCGGGATCCGCGCGGTCATCCCGCAGCCCTCCGACCAGATCGGCCACCGCCTGCGGCGAGGACGCCGAGGCGGCCGCCCGCCCGGCTTCGACGCCGAGATCTACCGCGCGGTGCGGAGGGGCCGCCGTACTTCCGGCCATGCGCACCCCTCGTACGCGACGGCGTCCGTCTCGTCTGCCACGACCGGGGCGGCTCGGGGCCGGACGTCCCGGGGCCGGACGTCCCGGGGCCGGACGTCCCGGCGCCGGATGTCCCGGCGCCGGAACTGCGGGTCGCCCTCTATCCCCACGGCCGAAGGCGGCGAACATCACCACGAGCAGCACCAGGAAGCCGGTCAGCGCCGACGGTGGCGCCCACCGCCGCGGTGCGGGGTGAGCGGGTGCCGGAGCCGACTGCCGTTCTGCGATGCGCCCCTACAGGAAGCGGAGTCCTCTTCCCGGGGGTAGTCGCCGTCGCGAGCGCGGAGTCCTGCGGATCGCGAGACGGTCCGGATGCACCGACCTGCGGGGCCGTTCACCCGGCCGGTGCTTCGGCGATCCACTGGGCGAGGGAGAGCAGGGTGGTTTCGACGCTGTTCGTCATGTAGTCGCGCAGGGCCTCGAGATCACCGCGGGTAGCGCCCAGCACGCAGTCGAGGCGCAGGAGTTGCCAGGACTGCTCGATGACGGTTCCACGTCCCCGGGGGCTGCAGGTCCAGCTCCATTGCACGATGCCGTCCTCGGCGCCGCCGACCACGAAGGCGAAGGCGGCGCCGGGGTCGGCCCGTACGACCTGGGAGCGGGTGGTCCACTGCCTGCCGTCCTTGTGGTTGCGGCCGCTGAACCAGGCCCCGACCCCGGGGCCCGGCGCCCTGGTCGAACGTGACGTCGCTCGCGTTGGGGCTCCAGCGCCCGATGGCGGACACATCACTGACCAGGTCGTAGACCCGGGCGGGCGCGGCATCGACCCAGGCGCGCCGGGTGAAGGTGAAATCCGATGCGTCCAGGACCTCGAAGAGGTCGTGTTCGCTGGTGGTTGCGCTTGCGCTCAAGGCGTCCTCCTGGACGGATGGGGTGGTGCCGTGTCGGCGACGCCCACGTCACCACCGGTCCCGTCGGGGAGCCAGACCTGCTGGTGCCTATCCACGCCAGGGTCAGGCTCTGCGGTCGGGCCCGGCCCATACTCGGATCCATGAACGCAAAAGTGCGGCTCGGGGAGTTCCTGCAGACGCGTCGCTCCCAGCTGCAACCGGAGGATCTCGGGATACCGGGCTACGGGGAGCGGCGCCGTGTGCCGGGTCTTCGACGCGAGGAGCTGGCGTCGCTGGCAGGTGTCAGCGTCTCCTACTACACCCGGCTCGAACAGGGGCAGTCCCTGAACGCCTCACCGCAGGTGCTGGACGCGATCGCCCGGGCCCTGCGGCTGGAGGACGCCGAGCGCCTGCACCTGCACAACCTGGCCCGGTCGTCGGCCACGGGTTCAGGACGAGGCCGCCGGCCCGCCCCGGAGCGGGTGACGGAAGCGACCGGCCAGCTGCTGGAGGCACTGGCCCACGTCCCGGCGATCGTGACCGGCCGCCGCAGCGACGTCCTGGCATGGAACTTGCTGGGCCATGCGCTGTTCGCCGGACACCTGGACCCTGGCGCCCCGAATCGGCCTGCGGAACGGCCCAACATGGCCCGGCTGGTGTTCCTCGACGCGCACACCCGTGACCTGTACACCGACTGGCCGGCCAAGGCCAGGGCCGTAGTGGGGAACCTGCGCCTGGTGGCGAGCCGGCACCCGAACGACACCGCGCTCCACGCGCTGGTGGGTGAACTGAGCGCGAAGAGCGCGGACTTCGCGTCGATGTGGGCCGACCACCGCGTCACGGCGTGCGCCGTCGCGACCTACGAGATGCGGCATCCGCTGGTCGGGCCGCTGACCGTCACCCAGCAGACCCTGAGCCAGGGCACGGGCCCGGACCAGGAGCAGAACATCGTGCTCGCCACCACCGAGGCCGACTCGCCCGCGCGAACCACGCTGGCCCTGCTCGCCCAGGTCAGCCCACAGAGCGACCCAGCGCGCCCGGGAGTCCGGGCCGGGTCCGGCTGACCCGGCACACACCACCGGACGCCGGGCATACACCCGAGCGCCCGTCCATCCCTCCGCACACCCAGGTCCGGGCGGCCACCGGCCGCCGCCCGAGGCAACCGGGCGCACGAGGCCCCCCGGCCGAAGCCATCCCCCCAACCCCCGCGCGTCGGCGTACCGCTGCCGCATATCCGAAAACAGTGAAGGAACCATGCTCAAGAACACGTTGTCCAAGACCGCCGCGGCAGCCGTCGTACTGACCGCAGCAGCGGTCGTTGCGGCCACCCCCGGCGCCGCGTCGGCCGTCTCCGCCCCGCTGAGCTGCGCGCGCATCGCCGCGCACTTCGACCTGGCCCGGCACCAGACGCCCGAGAACATCGCGCTGGCTCCCGACGGCAGCGCGTACGTGACCTTCGCCGCCGCCCGCCAGGTCGCCCGGATCACCCCCGGGGGATCCACCCGGATCCTGGCCACCCTGCCCGCGCCCGCCGACGGCGGCATCCATACCCCGGTCCTGGGCTTCGCTCTGACCACCGGCATCATCCGCGCGCACGACGGCACCCTGTACTTCCTGTACGCCACCGGCACCGCCGACCTGACCGGCCTGTGGCGCCTGCGCCCCGGCAGCGCACCGCAGCGCATCGCCGCGCTTCCCGCGGCCGGCCTGCCCAACGGCCTGGCCCTGGACCCGCGCACCCAGACCCTCTACGTCACCGACTCCGTCCTCGGCACCATCTCGAGCGTGCCCCCCACCGGCGGCACCCCCCACACCTGGTCCACGGCCCCCGAACTGGCCTCCACCGGATTCCTCGGCGCCAACGGGCTGAAAATCCGCAACGGGGCGCTGTGGGTTACCAACCTCGACCGGGGCACCGTGCTGCGCATACCCGTCCTGCGGGACGGTCGCGCCGGCCCGGTCCAGACCCGGGCCACCGGCCTGGCCGGGATCGACGACTTCGCCTTCACCGGCCACGGCGACCAGATCCTGGCCGCCCTCAACGGCCCCGGTGAGGTCGCCCTCGTCCAGCCCGACGGCACCCACTCCACCGTCTTGACCGCCGCCGACGGCCTGCAGAATCCCACCTCCATCGCCCTACGCGGCGACACCGCCTACGTCCTGAGCGCCGCGTACGTCACGGCGAAGGACCCCAACCTCCTCCTGGCCCACCTGAACGGCTAAATTCTGTCCGGCGGGTCTTGGGGGCCTTAGGGTCGAAGCATGATGACGCTTCAGGTCCGTAGCGAGGCCGGCACGATCGAGGCTCGCGCCGAGCACGGTGTGCTCTGGGGGCCGGAGCTTGCCGCTCTCGACCTGTCGGTGTTTCCGATGCTGGGGCACTTGCTGCCGTATGCGGACACTGTCTTCAACAGCCGTCAGGTGGTCACCCTGCTGGCGGAAGTACCGCGCCTGCCTCCGGGCGTGGTCACCGATGAGTTCGCGCGTGAGCTTCTGGACCTGGGCCAGACGGTTCTCGACGGACAGCACCTCTACCTGTGGTTCCTCGGAGACTGAGACAGCAGGTCTGCTCAGCGCCCGGAGCCAAAGCCGGATCGCGGCGGTGGTGACGGTGCCGTGGAAGACGTAGGCGTGTTCGTCGGGGTTGACGGGTTCAGCGGCAGTCGTCGTAGAGCGCGTGATCGCTGCCTCCGCGGAGGCTGTCGGTGTACCTGGGATCTCTGAGGGTGGGGCGCGTCGGCTGGGCGTGTAGTCGGTGTCATCGGACCTGTCCATGCAGCTGTCTGCGATCGTGAGGACCGCGAAGAGGAACAGGGGTATGACGCAGCAGGGGTACGTCCTCTTGGGCGTCTTGGTCATGGTGCGTGCGTCAGTACGTGGGGCAGAGGTTGGTCTGCACGGCGGCGAGGATGAACGCGGCTTTGGTCGGGCCGAAGCCGTCCGGGTGGTTGGGGCCGATGAATCGACCCGTTCGTGGACTCGACGCGCCTGGTCGGATCCTTCTCGTCCTTCATGGACTGGCACCGGCTGAGGCCGCGACTGATGGCCTTGGCGTCCTTGCCGTTGACGATCTCAGGGTCGATCTTGTTGAGCGCGGCGAGGTAGATGGCCGGTGTGGGGTGGCTGTGACCGGTCTAGGACACGCAAAACCCCACACAGTGGCGGGGCTTCGGTGTCCGGGCACGTGGGACGTGAGGCCAGGATGGGTTACGAGCGCAGGTTTGCAACCAAGTGGAAGACCTGCAGCTCTGCCCGGGGCTACTGGATGGTCCACTGCCCCGTCTGCGAGGCAAAGCCGCTGTTCAGGCCGAAGTGCAGCAGCGCCACCTTCGAGTCCTTCGGGACCTCGAACACGATGTATCCGAGCGCCTTCCCACCGGGGGCGATCTTCACGCCGCTGGGGAGCTCGGGGCCGGCCGTGATGCCCAGGGTCATGGTGGAGTTGAACTGCTGGCCTTCGGCGTCTGCGACCTTGGCCCCGTTGGAGGGGCTGTCGTCGTAGGGGGCGCTGCCGGTGTTGACGAGTTCGAGCTGCGCGGCGACGTACCGGCTGCCGTCGGCCGGCTTCATGTACTGGTCCTTCGACGTGGCTGGGTCGACCCACTTCTTCACTGTGACGGCGATCTGCTCGCCCTCCCCGTTGCCCTTCAAGGTGAGGGTGCTGCCGACGGTGGCGGTCTGCTGCGCGGGCGCGGAACTGCTGGCCGCCGGGGCGCTGGAGGCCGGCGCGGCTGCGGCCGGGCTGTCGGGCTTGGTCTTGATGTCGGCCGGGCCGCAGGCGGTGAGGGCGAGGGCAGCGGCCGTGGTGAGGACGGCGAGGGCGTGGTGTGTGCGCATCGGGCCATGCTGTCGGGATCTGGTCCGCTGTGTGGTGGCTGTGACCGGTCTGTGACGCGCAGTCCGTCCTCGGTTCGGTGCCTGGGTGCAGAAGAGCCCCGCCGCACGGGGGACGTGGCGGCGGGGCACTTCGCTGTGCGCGCCGGCAGGTGCAAGGCGGGAGACCGGCGCGCAACCTCCCAGGTGGTGCGCTCACGCTACGCCCGGTATGGCTGGAACAACACCCCTCACGCATGGCCGGATGTCACTTCTTTGGTGCGCCCGGGACTGCCTTCGGTGGGTGGGGTAGTGCCCGCCGCGGGACGCCGAGCAGGTCGTCTCGTGCCCTTTCATGCGCGGGTCGTCGGCCGGTCCGGCTCCGAGGACTGAATCGGGCTCGCCCTTCTTTAGACCCTTACGCTGTTCATGGCGTGGCGCGACCAGGCCGGGGGCGGCGTCCCGGTTTCGTGGTCGCTCTTACGGCTGAGACGGGTCCCCCTGATGGTGCAATGAGCCGCAGCGCGTGATCAGGTGGTCAGGGTGTAGTTGCCGAGCTGGTTGACGACGGCCGGGTCGCGGTGGTCGAGGAACAGGGATGCTCCGGTGTCCAGGGTGGCGATGGCTGCCATCTGATCGTCGGTGAGTTCGAAGTCGAAGACGTCGAGGTTTTCTGCCATCCGATCGGCGCGCACCGACTTGGGGATGACGACGACGCCGCGCTGGATGAGCCAGCGCAGCACGACCTGTGCCACGGACTTTCCGTGCGCGGCGGCGATTTCGCCCAGGTGCGGGTCGGTGAAGAGGCTGTTGCGCCCCTCGGCGAAGGGGCCCCAGGACTCGATCTGCACCCCGCGCTCGCGCATCAGCTCCTGGTCGGCGGTGCGCTGGAAGAACGGGTGGGTCTCGACCTGGTTCACCGCCGGGGTGACCTCGTTGTGGTCGATGAGGTCCACGAGCCGGTCCGGGTAGAAGTTCGAGACCCCGATCGCCCGGATGAGACCCTCGTGGTGCAGGTTCTCCATGGCCCGCCAAGAGCCGTAGACGTCACCGTAGGGCTGGTGGATCAGATACAGGTCGAGGTAGTCCAGACCGAGCTTCCACAGCGAGGTGTCGAACGCGCGCTTCGCCTTGTCCTCACCGGCGTCGGAGACCCACAGCTTGGTCGTGACGAACAGTTCCTCGCGCGGGATGCCGCTGCTCCTGATCGCGCGGCCGACGGCTTCCTCGTTGACGTAGGCCGCGGCCGTGTCGAGGGAGCGGTAGCCGGCGGCGAGGGCGTCGCTGACGGCGCACTCGGTCTCCTCTGGCGGGATCTGGTAGACGCCGAAGCCGAGGACGGGCATTTCGACGCCGTTGTTCAGGGTGACGGTCTGCATCTAGGGGGCCTTTCGCGTGATGGTGCGTGCGGGGGCGGAGTTGGGGTGAAGATCGGCGTGTTTGCCGGCGTCACCGGGGAGGTCCCGCGGACCTGCCGTGGTAGGTGATTTCCCGGTCTGACTGGGATGTCAGCCGCCGAGGTTGATGCGGCCTGCGGCGATGGCGGCGATGACGCCGCCGTCCATGAGCAGGTCGCTGCCGGTGATGAACGCGGCGTCGGGGCCGAGGAGGAACGCGGCGACGGTGGCGACCTCGTCGGCGGTGCCGACGCGTCCGGCCGCGCAGTTGTCGATCATCACCCGGTATCCGGCGGCGCCGGGGCCGCTCGTCTCGTCCCGGGCGAGCGGGGTGAGGATGATGCCGGGGCTGATGGAGTTGACGCGAACCCCACACATGGAACCCTTCAGGTAAGCGGACTTTTCCATCAGATAGGTGGAAGAGCATGGCGTCCGGGTGAATCCTGCCTGGCCTCTGCACGCGGCTCCGTTCGCGCAGCGCGACACTCACCTGCAGGGCTCGATGATCGTTTCTGTACGGCGACTGCGTTCGCCCGGGCCCGGCCGTGGCATTCCTGCGGCTGGTAACGAGTCCCGAGCCGGAGGTAGACCGCGCGTGGCGGAGAATGGAAACCCCACCGTCAGGAGACGCCGGCTGGGCGCGGAGCTGCGCCGGCTCCGCCTGGCCTGCGGCCTGACGAGTACGCAGGTGGCCGAGCGGCTGTGGATTTCCCAGCCCAAGATCAGCCACTTGGAGAACGGCCGCCGCACCATCAAGCCCCGCGATGTGCGGGACCTGTGCGGCCTCTACGGAGTCACAGACCCGCAGGTCGTCGACGCGTTGATGCGGATGGCCACGGAAGCGGACCGACAGGGCTGGTGGGTCGCCTGCGGCGAGGTCCCGTACGCCGTCTACATCGGCCTGGAGACGGAAGCCGCCTCGATCCGCTCCTACGAGCCCCTGGTGATCCCCGGCCTGCTGCAGACTCCCGCCTACGCCCGCGCCGTCATCGAGGAAACGATACCTCTGGCCACGGCTGAACAGATCGCCACGCGCCTGGAGGTCCGGCTACGCCGTCAGCACCGGGCCCACCACCCGGCCCGCCCCTTCCGCTTATGGGTTGTGCTGGACGAATCCGCGCTGCGCCGCGTGGTCGGCGGCACGGAGATCATGCGCGAACAGCTTGCGTTCCTGAACCACCTCGGCGGGCAGTCGCACATCACCGTGCAGGTCCTCCCGCACGACGTGGGGGCTCACCCGGGTATTTCCGGGCAGTTCTCCATCCTTCACTTCGCGGACGCAGCCGGGGCCGGGACGGTGTACCTGGAACGGTTCACCAGCGACCTCTATCTGGAGAAGCGATCCGAGGTGCAGCACTACAGCGTCATGCACGAGCACCTTCAGGCCCAGGCTCTGAACCCGGACAGCACCCGCGACTTCATCAGCCGTGCCGCCGAGGAGCTTTTGGCCGCCGCATCGCCGCCCGGCCAGCCGTGATCGCCGCGCCCGCCGCAGGTCACTGCGCCGCGTAGAGCCGCTGGCGCAGGTACGGCAGGGCGGCGGTTTCCGCGACAGGGGCGAGATCGGCCGGCAAGGTGCGGATGGTCGCATCGTCGCCGTCCCGGACTGCCTGCCTGATGTGCTCGATCTTTTCCCGGGCGTGGGGGTTCATGCCCGCCGGAACGTCGTTGGGGGGATTTCTGGGCCTGGATCGGGGTGAGGCGTTCGGGGGTTTCGTCTGGGCCATCGACGGCAGTCGTTCGTCGACGACGGGAGCCGCTTCGCGCTGTCGGGGCTCTCTCCAACGAGTGACGTGACAGAAGGTAACTGATCCAATACTCTATGTGTGCACGCTGAGTCGTCACCACACATCCCCCCGCACCGCCGAGCGTCCGGCCATGGCCGGACCGCCGAGGCGTGCGCGCAGTCAGAAGGAGATACCCATGCCCGCAGCCCAGGACGGCAAGGACGCCCAGGCGGAACAGATCAGCGGCAAGCTGATCGCGGCGGCCCCGCTGAGTTCGCAGCCGCCCATCACGGTCCCCGTGCATCAGCGCGACGCGGAGTGGGAGCTGCCGCACGGCTTCGCCTGGGTCTACTACGGCGAGGGCACCGACCACGTCGCCAAGCCGGTGATCATGGCGGACGGCTTCAACCTCGGCCGAAGTGATCTGCAGTGGCTCGCCCAGGGCCTGGACGGCGGGGAGTACAAGTTCCTGACCGAACTGCGCAAGCAGGGACGCACCGTGATCCTGGTCGGGTTCGACGAGCGCACCGCGCGGATCCAGGAGAACGCCGAGACCGTGATCGCGGCCATTCAGCGGACCCTCGGCGAGCGCGTCGGCGACGACCGTCTGACCGTCGGCGGCTTCAGCATGGGCGGCCTGATCACCCGCTACGCGCTGGCCAAGCTGGAGCTGCGGCGGATGGACCACCAGACCGAGGTGTACTTCTCCTACGACACCCCGCACCGTGGCGCCGTGATCCCGATCGGCCTGCAGGCGTTCGCACACTTCATCCCGCAGGACAACGACTTCGCGCGGCAGATGAACAGCCCGGCGGCCCGGCAGATGCTCTGGCGCCACTACAACAGCGAGACCGGCAAGGACGAGATCGACCCGCTGCGCACCGAGCTGCTGGACGAGCTGGACCGCATGGGCGGCTGGCCGCGGATCCCGCGCACGCTCGCGGTGGCCAACGGCACCGGCGACGGCATGGGCCTGAGCATCCCGCCCGGCGAAGTGGCACTGAAGAGCACCGGTCTGATCGGCTTCCCCGGCACGACCTTCTACACCCAGGCCGCCGGCAGCAACGTCACGGTCGCCGAGCTGAAGCGGCTGTTCCCGCCCGCCTCGAAGCCGGTCATCACCAGCGGCTACCCCGAGCTGGACGGCGCACCAGGCGGCACCCTCGCCTCCTACAAGATCGTGGCGGACGAGCTGGTGGCGAAGGGCGGCAGGGTCGACCTGCGCCACGAGGCCATCTGCTTCGTCCCGACCGTCAGCGCGGTGGCGATCCGCGATATCGACAAGCAGGAGGACCTGTACGCGAAGGTCGCCACGCTCGACCCGGAGGAGAGTGAGGTGGACGAGTTCTTCTGGTCCTCGGCCACCACCCCGCACACCGCGATCACCCGGGAACTCTGCGAGTGGATCATCGGGCGGCTACCGCGGTGACGCAACGTCATCACCACTGATCCATCCAGTGATCCAGCCGCCCGCCCCGGCTCTCTCTGCGCCGGGCGGGCGGCCCGGCGCCATTCCGGCCGCAGGCCACTGGACCGGACGCGCCGAGGCCACGCAGTCCTGGCACAGGGCGCCGTCACGAGAATCTCACTGGCGTGACGTGCCATGTGGTGGCGGTCCGTCCGGCCGAAAGCGGGATGCCCGCACGGCCGGGCGGATCGGGTGGAGGATGACGAACGGCTCGGGGGCCGGTCCGGCCGCGGCCGCTGGTCCGACAAATTTCCGCCATGTCCAGCCGTCCCGACGCCTGGGCGGGTCGCGACCGGCGGGGCACCGAACTGGCCCCGCAGGCCGGCTGAGTAGTGCTCGTCGAGGCCCGCTGGTCGCTCAGGCCGTGGGCGGGCACCGGGCTGTCACGGACCGAAACGTTTGTCTCTTGTCGTTGAACGCGAGAACGCCATCGGGCTGGTCACTAGAGGTGTCAGCAGCCGCCCAATGCCTGCCGACAGGCATCACAGAGCACTGTCAGCGGCGGATGGCAGCATCGGGCGCATGACGCATACGACACCGATCGACTGGCGGCCGTTCCTGCTCGGATGGAGCGGGGAGTGGTCGGATTCCCTGCCCGATGACGACACGCGGAGCGAGGAGGACGACGCCGCCCGGCGTGATCGGTGGTTGGGGTTCCCGCCCGCGTCCGAGGAGCGGATTGCCGCCATGGAGAAGCGCCTCGGTCGACGGATGCCCCCCTCGTACCGGGAATTCCTCAAGGTCAGCGACGGGTGGCGCCAGGCCGGCGGGTTCGTCTGGCTGCTCGCGGGGACCACGGACGCGCGCTGGCACGACAACGAGTCCGGACTCGCGGACGTGTTCGAGGAGTACCTCGACGACGACGCCGGTCCCGACGAGCGGCGGGATGCGGACATCTGGCGGCGCGGGCTCCAGCTCGACGTCGAGTCCGACATCACCCACGTCCTCCTGGATCCCGAGGACGTGGACGAGGACGGCGAGTGGGCCGTGTACACGTGGGCGAGCTGGCGTGCCGAGGCACCCGAGCGGCACGCGAACTTCGGTGAGTTCATGCGAGCCATGCACCGGGAGTTCCACAGCCTGCGGGCGCGCCCGGCCGACGGGGAGCCGGAGTTCGCCAACGACACGACCCGAGAGCTGGACGCCCTGGTGGAGCAGGCCCGACTGGAGGCGCTGCGCGGCAACTGGGAACGGGCCGAGCAGGCGCTGGACGAGGCGAAGGGGTACGGCAGACCGCGGGCCACCGGACTGGGTGATCAGATACGCCGCCTGCTCGGACGGACCTCCATGGTGTACTTCGAGGACGTGGTGAACGACCCGCAGTACGCGCCCGAGCTGCTGCCGGCGCTCGTCGCCGAGCACGCGGCGCACTCGTACAGGGACGACTCCACGCTGAAGTTCCACTTGCGGGGAGCCGGTGACGAGGTGATGTCGCTGGCCTACGCGACGTTGGAGCAGGTACGCAACGGCACGTACCGGTACACGGCGGCCGGACCGTTCGGCGAAGCGGTCGAACGGGCACGGGAGCTGGCGCGGTGGGGCAATACCGACGGGGCATGGCGGACGCTGATGGACGCTCTGCCGGTATGGCGGGCGCTGGGCCCCGACCACCTGGCGCCGCTGGGCTGGGTGGCCGACCCCCTGCTCGGACCCTTGCTGACCCCCGAGCGGGGCCGCGAGCTGCTGTCCACCCCCAGGGCCGGGCAGTCGGGTGAGGCACCGGGCCCGAGGGTCGGCCTCGACCCGGACGACCTGGCGTGGCTCGCGGACCCTGGCCCCCACGACAACCTCACGTCCTACCGGTTCGTCCTGGTTGAAGGCGTGGAGCCGGAGGACCTTCCCGGACGCCTCGCGGACGGTGCCGAGGCAGTGCTCGCCGAGCCCATGACTTCCGTCGAAGCGCGCCACCGATTGCTCCGCGGGCAGCGGGAGTTCTCGTCCTACGACGACAAGGCCCTGATGGCCGTCGGCCGGGCCGGCACCCGCTGGAGCTTCGCCTTCGACAGCGCCCCTGCGCATTTCGACCCGCAGCGGTTCGTCTCCCCGGCCGCGGCCGCGAGCGCGGGCACCCGCGCGGTGGTCGTGTGGAGCGGTCTGAGGACGTGGCGCGGGGAACCGTTCTTCCATCTTTCAGTAGCGCAGGACGGTGCCGAGCAGTACGCCTTTACGTACGCGGGCGGAGAGATACACCGGATCGGGGGGATACCTCAGGCACTGGACCCGGACCGGTTCCTCGGCTCCCGAGAGGAGGGTACCGAGGTGGAACGGTCGCTACTGGAGGCCATGACCGCCGAGTTCGGCGTCCGACTGCCCCGCTACGCGATCAAGGACGGACGGCTGCACACGTTCACCACCCGCTCATGGACGCGGCCGCCGGGAGACGGGGAGGCGTACGCCACGGTCAGCATGAACTGGATGCCGCTCGCCGATGGATAGAGACCTGCAGCGGGTCAACGCCCGCCCGGGGTGGGCCAGGCTTTGATCGACGCGGACACCCTGGCCGAGACCGCAGCGTCCTTTGCACAGGGGCGCGGTTGAGATTTCCCTCCTCGAGGGCGGGTGTATGCCAGACACCTGTGAATGGGTGCGGCGGTGGCTCCAGATGGGCGTCAGCGAGGACGGGACGGGTGTCCCTGCACAGACTGCCCAGCCGTAGTGATCATGGCTGTCACGCGGTGACCAAGCTGCTGCCGTCGGGGGGTCCCCTGTAGCGACGTCCCTCCCGCCGAGTACGGGTTCTTCTGGCCGAAGGCCGGCGAGAGCGCCCGGATCCCCGCCTTCGTGGACACGTCCACAACCTGAGTTGAACGTGTTCAGAAAATCTGACAGCATGGCGGCCGGAGGGCCTGCAAGGCCGGGGGACGTGGATCCGTCTGCCTTCGGCACGAGTTGGCCATGAGATCCGGAGGTCGGCACGACATGATCATCGCCTTGCTCGTTTTCCTGTTCCTGTTGTTCCTGGGCTTGATAGTGGCCGTCGCGCCGGGTCTGTTCGTCGGGTATGCCTTCGTCGCGGTGAGCGGCAAGCTGTCGCTCGCGGCGAGGGTTTTGTTGCTGGTGGCCCTGGCGATGGGTACGGCGGCGCTGTGGCTGGGCCTGGGGGAGCCCGCCAGCGTCCTGCTGCCGCTGGCCATGTCGGTGTCGTTCCTCGCGACCCTCGCCTCGGGAGCCGCGTTTCTCGGGCTCGAAGCCCGCAAGCGGCGCGCACCCCGCTACTCCGCCCCGGCGTGGCAGAGCTGGTAGCCGCCGGCCTCCCGTTTCCGTACAAGGCGAGGCGGGCCGGCTGCGGCTGCCGGGTGGGCGGTCGGCGGGGGCCGGCCCGTGTTGAGGCCTTGCCAGGGCCCTGGTGCGCGGGTGGCGGCCGGACAGGTTAGTTTGCTCGGATGAGTCTCCTTGATGATGTGGCCGAGCGCGACGGCTGGCAGTGCTGGGTGTGTGACGAACCGGTCGACCCCGACGAGTCGGTGAACGACCCGCGAGGGCCCAGTGTCGACAGCCGGACCGCCGACCGGAAGGCCAAGGTCGCCGAGCGCCTCGCGCACCGCGGGTGCAACACCCGCAAGGGTGCGGTCAAGGTGGTCATCGCCTGGCCGGAGCGCCTGTACGTAGTCGAACCTGCACCACTGATCGCCGTTGCCGAGAGGCTGGAGCGCAAGGGCGGCCGCGAGGTCGTGGGCCGTTGCCCGAGCAGGAAGGACGCCCAAGAGGCGGCGGATTGGCTGGTGGACCGCTTCTCCCGACTGGCACCGGGGATGCCGGTGACCGCCGACATCCAGGCGGGCGGCGGCCAGTTCCTCGTCATCCTGGCCACTGGCCGCCGCTGACAGCGGATCTCAGGCGCACTCTCGCGTCGAGGTGGAGCCGGGTCCGGTGTACTCCGGTGTCGGGGGCGGTCTGACGTGTCGTCGGCCACGCACTGGTCGGCCTATGACGGCCGGGCCCGCCGCCCGCGCGCGGAGGTGTTCCGTGCGGTGTGCGCGTGCGGATGGCGCAGCACCGCCGAGTACCCGCTGGACTGGGACACGATCGGTGACCTGTCCCTGTTCGCAGCGGACGTCGACCTCACGGGACCGCTCGCGGACTGGGCCCCGGGCTTGGCCGGGCAGCTGACCGCCACGGCTACGGACGCGCCGTTGGCCGCGCTGCGCGCCGCCGGTGCGCTGGAGCGGATCGCCGCTGCCCGGAGACCGCCGGCGCGCTGCGCGACGACGGCATGTCCGCCAAAACGCTGCCCACCGCACTCGGGACCACCCGCTCCAAGGCCCTGCTCCTGACCCCGCAGGGCAGGTAACGGCACGCGCTTCTATCCGCATGGTGGTGAGGGGGATCCGTCCGGGTCGAGGCCGGGCGGCCACTGCTACTCGGACGGATCGAGCAGTCGGGCATCGGCGAACTGACGATAGAGGCGGCCCGCACTCATTCCCGGTGCGATCTCGATTCCGCTGCGCGACCAGTTCCCCACCTGGCCGGGCCGGCTGCTACCCGACGACGCCCCGCTCGTGTTCGTGACCGCCTCCTGCCAGGTCCTGGCGGAGATCACCTGGCAGGTGTTGAAGATCGGCTACGAATGGCTGGCCCGATTCCTGGACGGCGGCATGGACGCCTGGACTGCCCCGGGCGGTGCACAGGGCGGAACGGGGCACGGGACGGGGGAGGGCCCGAGGGGGCCACCGGGCGGACGCCGGGGCGGTGGCCGCCGGGCGGACAGGGGAGCCCCCGCCTCGGCTCGGGTGCATTTCGATGGGAAAGCCGGGGGCGATTCCCCTTTTTGAAATGATCCAGAGTTACGCGGCATGCACGCTGGGCTATTCAATTTCTTGACATCGTGTCCAATAAAGGGGTGCCTTGTGCCAAGTTTACGTAAAGTCGTGCGCTGTCGAACAGGTGGGGATGGCCTGGACCAAGGATTTGACCAGCTACAACTCACCTGCACTGTCGATGAATTGACGACCCATCACATGACCGCCTCAAGGTAATTGAATTCGCGACATCTTCGCGCGTAGAGCGATGGCGTTCAGAACCCTTGATCTCTCTGGCAGGATTCCCGGCACCCAAACCACTCAAGGAAAGAGGTGTGGTTGTGCGTGGCCGCGGAATACCTGAAGCTCAGCTTCGCCGGCAGTGCAGGGCCATCGACCCGCCCGGATGTGACACACGGTCAGACGGCGCCGCCGGGCTGTAGTCGTCGGGGCGGTGGTCGGCGGCGAAGGGTGGCGTACCGACCGGCTCCCCGACCGCTGAGCGCGCCCGCCGCCACGGTGCCGCCACCGGTCCATCGCCGGTGATGTCTTGTCCACCCCGGCTCACCACGGCTGCTTCAGCGCCAACACGGCGCCGGGCCTG
This sequence comes from Streptomyces sp. NPDC054849, assembly GCF_053610945.1. Taxonomy (NCBI): domain Bacteria; kingdom Bacillati; phylum Actinomycetota; class Actinomycetes; order Kitasatosporales; family Streptomycetaceae; genus Streptomyces; species Streptomyces sp. NPDC054849. The sequence continues at coordinate 3,090 of NZ_JBSGZI010000064.1, read as the reverse complement.
AGTCATTGGAGGCCCGAGGCCGAGGCCGCGGCCGTGGCCGTGGCCGGGGTCGAGGCGGCCGAGTCGTCCGCCTGTAGGCCTCTGCTCGGACGCGTGTGGTCGGCCTCCTTGCCGTGCACCGATCCCCGAGACCGTGGCGGTCGCGCCGCAATGGCCGTGCGGCGGCGGGCACCCCGCAGCCGTCCGGGGCCGCCGTGATGATCCTGCGCCGTTCCGTTGGTGCCCAACGGTTCGGCTCCAAAGGCCAGCTGACTACTCGTCATTTTGTGAAACGTTCGCCCAGGCAGGCGAGTTCCGCGTTCTCAGATCAAGGAGCATGATGCACAAACGCCGCGCGTCCCGCCGCAAGAAAGCGCTGATAGCCGCGATCACCGCCGCACTCTCCGGCGGTCTGCTGTTCGGCTTCAACGCCCTCGCCCAGGCCGATGTGGTCAGCGGCACGGTCATCGGCGGGCAGGGCAACTACCAGACCGTCAACCACCGTGCCCAGCCGTCCCTTTCTGCCCAGGTGAAGGGCTCCTCGAAGGTAGGCGCCAGGGTCTGGATGTCCTGCCGGACGACGGGCGACACGGTGGAGAACAACCCGAGGTGGATCTACACCGGCTCGTACTACATAGCCGATGCCTTCATCAAGGAGAACACCACCCCGCTGCCGGTCTGCGGTGCAACGCCGAACCCGAAACCCATCCCCACGACCGCGAAGACACTGAAGATCGACATGCAGAAGCAGGTCAGGACCCAGTGGTGTTGGGACGCCTCCGGTGTGACCATCGCCAAACACTGGGGCCGCTCCGTCAGCCAGGAGCAGTTCTGCCAACTCGCGGCCCAGGGCACCTGGGTGAACTGCAACAACCAGCCCGCCACGCTGGAGGACATGGCCAACGGCCTGGCCAGGCTGGGCCTGAGGAGCAGCGGCCGCAGCCTGTACCGCAACGCCTCGTTCGGTGAGTCCGTCGCCGAGATCGACGCGGGCCGCCCGTTCGCCGTCAGATTCGGCTGGCGCACCGGCGGCGGTCACATGAACGTCATCTACGGCTACGACAGCGCCACCAACATGATCGCGGTCGGCGACCCGTGGCAGACCACCCAGACCTACACCTGGTGGAACCACTCCACTTACGCAAACAACAACTCGTTCCAGTGGACCCACTCCCGCATCGGCATCCAGGGCTGAGGAGCAGACCGACCATGCAGATCATGCGACACACCAGGCAGGCGACACCCCGCGCCGCCGTCCTCGCCACGGCCGCACTCGCCGCCGCCCTGTGCGGAATCGTTCCCGCGCAGGCTGCGGAGGGCGACGGCATCGCGGGTTACGAGTCCGCCCGGCAAACCATCCAGAGCAACCAACTCCGCGACACCGTCTCCCGCTTCCTGGTCTCGGCCCGACAGCCCCGCACTGCCCCCGCCGCGGACGGTGGCACCCTCGGCGCCCCCGGTAACGCACCCCCCGCCGTCGCCGCGCCGCCCGGGTTCGATCTCAAGAAGGACCCGGTGCCGATGTTCGAGATCAGCCCCGAGTTCGTGACCGGCAAGGCCCAGGCGACCCCGCAGACCGCGCTCCGGCTCTCCTACCTGGCCTCCCGGGTGACCGCCTCCGACGGAAAGCACGCCGCCGTATTGCTCGCGCCCAAGGGGAACGCCGCCACACCGGCAAGCGGCGTGCAGAACGTCGGTGCCGAGGGCTGGCAACTGGCCGGCATCCGGGACGGGGACGCCGAGGTCGGCTTCGCCGAGCGCGGCACTCCTCAGGCCCGTACCTTCACCGAGCCGCAGATCCGCGCCTGGTACCGGCTCACTGCCGAAGGCATGGTCGAGCCGCTCAACGAGGAGGCGACCACCGGCCTCGGCGGAAAGCGCGGCATCACCCTCGCCGCCTACCAGAAGCTGGTCACCGCCCGCTACGGCGACAAGATGCCCGGTTCGGAGTACGACCGCAAGGGCCTGGCCGGCGGATACGGCGGCCTCGTGGAGGACCAGCCGGAGCAGGTCCCCGCCGCATCCGTGCAGCCCGCCGCCGATGAGCCCTGGCAGCCGATAGCCGTCACCGGGCTCGCAGCCGTGGCGACGATCGGCGGCGCGGTGCTGTACGCGCGCCGCAGGGGAGCTGCGACCACCCGCTGACCGGAAACGTGAGGCCGGGCCGCTTCCCCGTGCTGAGCCCGACGGCTTTGATCGCCGGGCTCAACAGCTCGGGGGGCGACCCGGCCCCGACACGAGGGACGCCTCCAGGACTGCCGGCGCGCCTTGACCGGAGGACGACCTCGTTGGCTTATCGGCTGGTGTTGATCCACCGCACGAGAGCCGCGTGGGTGGTGTCGTCGAGGGAGGACAGGGTGCGGATCGCTGCCAGGTCACCGGGGAGTGGCGGAATGCCCGCGGCGGTCAGCGCTGCGTGGAGGTCCAGGCGTCGCCGATCCGACGGCTGCAGGGACCAGGTGAGGCGGAGGTGGGATGCCTGCCGGGGTACCCGCGGATTCTCCTCGTCGCGGGAAGGCAGTGTGTTCGCGTTCGGATCGCCTGGCATCTGCGGCGAGGTATCGCAGGGCATGGACTCCACCATCTCGGCGCCGGGGAAGCGGTAGGGGTCGAGGGTCAGCTGAGGGGTTGTGATCGCTGACGGGGAACACTGCCAGGACTCCACGAGAACCTCCCGGGGTCGGACGGATGTGTGGCTGCGGTCGTTTTCACAGAGTTCGGAGTTCGGAGTTCGAGGTTTGGACTTCGGCGTTCGGCGTTCGGCGTTCGGGACGGCGCCTGTGGTGATGGGCCCGGGCCGGCGCCCACGCTCTCCATCCGATACGTCACACCCACGTGCTCACAGAATCCCGCGTTCGGGTGGGGTGGGGTGTGCCGCGGCTGGTTGCCGCGGCAGGTGGTGGTGGGTGGTCGGGTGGGTGGTCGGCAGTTCACTGTCCCCGATGGTGTGGCTGCCGGCGGTTGGGTTAGCGGCGGTGGTCGTCGTGGTGTCCGTGGTCTGTGCGGCGGCCCCAGTTTTCGGTGTCGATGACGTGTCCGCGGTCGTCGCGGAGGGTGGCGGTGTCGCGCTCGTCCCAGATCTGGTGGCGGCGGTCCTGGTAGACGTCGCGG